>WREE01000012.1 GCA_009779515.1 Symbiobacteriaceae bacterium | reverse complement strand
TCTTAAATGTTTCACGTGAAACATTTTTAACACTCTTTGCCGAGAATGCGCACCGCCGCCAGCAGCTCGGCAATTTCATCCATAGTGTTGTGGATCCCCACACTCACTCTTACTGCTCCCACCGAAGAGGTATCGGCAGAACGATGTGCCAGAGGCGCACAATGGAGACCTGAGCGAGTAGCAATATCCCAGCGCCTGGTAAGCTGCAAAGCCGTCCAATTGGAATCGGTAAAGCCCACATTGAAGGCGAGAACTGGCGAGCGTGGCATCTCGGGTGGAGGACCGTAAACTGTGATATGCTCTATTTCTAACAACTGCTTATGCAGATGATTAATCAGTTTCAGGCTTTGTTGGCGCATCTTGTCCGGCGTCACCTGGGTGACAAAATCTATACCGGCACCTAAGCCGATGATCCCTGGAATATTTAAGGTTCCCGCTTCTAAGCGGTCGGGAAGAACTTCCGGCATTTCCAGGTCTTCGGAATAGCTGCCGGTGCCTCCGCTGCTCCAAGGCTCCAGCAAAGGATAATCGTTGCCAATGAGCAGCATACCTATACCCTGGGGACCATAAAGGCTTTTATGCCCGGAGCATGCCAGGTAGTCTATATGCATTTCTTCCATGTTGATAGGGTAGATACCTGCGGTGGCAGCAGCATCCACCATGAAGCTTAAACCAAACTCTTTAGCCAAACTCCCCAAGGCTTGGAGGTCGAAAAGAGTGCCAAAAACATTAGAAGCGTGAGTCCAGATAAGCATTTTGGTGTTAGGGCGTATAGCCTCAATGATATCATCGTACTCTACCCCTTGACGATGGTCACAAGCAACAATACTCACCTGCAAACCGCGTTTGCGTAAAGTTTCTACGGTTCTTGCTACAGCGTTGTGCTCTAGGGAGCTGATGATGACGTGATCTCCCTCCCAGAGGGCACCCCACATGACCACATTGATAGCCTCGGTGCAGCTAGCGGTAAAGATGACATGGCTGGGGTTAGACAAACCAAAGAAGGCTGCCGCCTTCTCGCGAACTGCCAGCACCTGGCGACCGGTTTCAATAGCCATAGCATAGCCCCCGCGCCCCGGGTTAGCAACTCCGTTCTTTAAGCATTCGGTTACAGCCTCCACTACTTGAGGAGGTTTTGGCCAACTGGTAGCAGCTTGATCTAGGTAGATCATATTCTAAGCTCCTTTGTGATGGCGCTGACTATTTTCCTTCGCTGCAAATAATGGTAAGTAGACGTTCCAGCTCTTCAGGGTTGTTAAAGGGAATCTCGATCTTACCCCCTGAGCCGGAGCGTAAGATGCGTACCTTGGTTTGCAGGTACCCCTGCAACCTGCCTTCCCAGCTTTCCGCGGAAGAGCGGGAAGCCAAATCCCCTTTGGTCTTGCCTCGAGCTGTCTCACTAAGAGCGCGTACTCGAGCTTCGATCTGGCGCACGGTAAGACCCTTAGCTCTTACCTCTTGGGCTAAGCCCAACTGCTGCTCGTGAGGCAGAGACAAAAGGGAACGGGCATGACCCATTTCCAGTTCACCCGCTATCAGTTGTTCTTGAATAGGCTCGGGTAACTGGAGCAGACGCAAAGTATTGGCCATATGTGAACGGCTTTTGCCAATACGCGAAGCAAGCTCTTCCTGGGTAAAGCCATGTTCTTTGATGAGGCGGTTGAAAGCTATGGCTTCGTCGATGGGGTTTAATTCTTCCCGCTGAAGGTTTTCGATGAGACCAATTTCCGCTGCCTGCTTATCGTCGTAAAAACGCACAATAGCAGGAACTTCCTTAAGACCTGCCAGCTTAGCTGCTCTTAATCGCCTTTCACCTGCAACAATTTCGTATCCTTCCAACAAAGGACGCAATAAGATAGGCTCCAGGACGCCATTAGCTTTGATGGAGGCAGCCAACTCCTGCAGACTCTCTTGGGAAAAGGAGCGTCGCGGCTGGTGCTTGCCGCTGCTGATTCTGTCAATATCTATACTCTTAAGCTCAACAGCCTGTTCGTCTCCCGGCTGGGGGCGCAGCAAAGCGTTCAAGCCTCGCCCTAAGCCACGTGGCGCTTTAGCGGGCATATGCCAACACCTCCTGCGCCAATTCGCGATAGCAATAAGCACCCTTACTGCGAGGATCGTAGAGTAGAACCGGCATTCCGAAACTAGGAGCTTCGCTGAGACGTACATTACGAGGGATGTGGGTTTGGTAGACCCTGTTACCGAAGTAGTTGCGAATCTCCTGAGCCACCTGATTGTTGACGTTTAGGCGACCATCAAACATGGTCAGCAATACTCCCTCTATCTGTAGGGAGCGATTGAGCTGCTCCTGAACTACCGACACGGTTTTTAAAAGGTTGCTCACCCCTACTAAAGCAAAGAATTCGCACTGCATGGGGATGATAAGGCTATCGGCAGCACAGAGAGCGTTTAAGGTGAGTAACCCCAGAGAAGGTGGACAGTCGATAATAATAAAGCTAAAAGCAGGGCGAGTTTCTGCTAGAGCCTCCTTGAACCAATACTCCCGGTTGGCATACTGCACCAATTCTATTTCGGCGCCCGCCAAGGCAGTGGTAGCCGGTAGCAGGGAGAGAAGGGGTATCTCGGTGGCAAGAAGAGCCTCACCCAGGGTGGTATTTTTCATCAAAACGTTGTAGCAGCAGGCACGGAGCTCCTCCTGGCGCACCCCTAAGCTGGTGCTGGCGTTCCCCTGAGGGTCAAAATCGATCAGTAGGCTTTTTTCTCCCGCTTCAGCTAAGGCAGCTGCCAGATTAACCGCTGTAGTAGTTTTTCCGACACCGCCTTTTTGGTTGGCGACAGCAATTACGCGACCGATGGCCTCCACCTCCTGACTAACCATGTTTCACGTGAAACATTATGACGATGGGGGGCGAAAAGGACGGCGCCGACGGCGCTGATAGGGAGGTGCTTTAGCAGCTGCTTTATCGGCTTGATCTTGGATAGTTTCAGACAGTTCTTGAAGGGACGCGTTGCGTGCCGGCGAGGTATTTTGTCCTCCCTGGCGTGGAGGTTGAGAGGGGCGTGGCTCGCTGGGGGTAGTCCCACCGCGTCCAGGACGCTGGTTACCTTGGGAGGTTGGACTAGCCGCAGGCTGCTGGGGAGGGGAAGAAGCACGAGTGCCACGAGGTAAAGGATTACCTTGGGAGGGTCGCTGGGTAGCCGGAGCATTTTTCGCCTCTGTCTGCCGTTGCTGTGCCGGACGTGGGGAGGACTGTGGTGTCCCCTGGTTTCCTGGGCGAGTTCTGGCGCCGCCTCCGGCAGGTGTTGGTGCCGGCACGGCCTCCTTGACTCCTTCCGAGTTGGCAGGCTCGGCAGCAGGTCGTCCGGCAGCAGGTCGCTCACGGCGAGGGCTGCGCTCGGGAGCTGCTGCGGGTGCCTGAGGAACAGGCTTAGCCCTCTCCACCACGATGCGCTCACCAAAGGTAACTTCCGGCATCTCCAGACGATGTCCCGGTGGAATGAAGGTAACCATGCTGTGAGCTCCGCACCCTTCGCAGATATAGGTGATGCGGATCCCGCTCAGTTCCCTTCCGCCTTCGTGATTCATCAGCATTAACCTTTTACTGCAGTAGGGGCAGCGTAAACGGTGATCGAAGCCGGCGGGACCAATAGTTACCCCGAACTCCATATCCCATTGTACAATTTCTTCAATCTTCATAGTTCTGGTAGGATAACGGTGTTCTCCGGATCCACCATAACGGGGTTGTACGCCTTCCGAAGCATTAGATTCTCCGGTGAAGGGGGGTCTTCTTTGGTCTTCCTGCATGTATTAACTCTCCTTGGTTATTGCTAACCTTATTATAACATATCTCTCCTTTGGTTACTAGTGGTTGTCATCGTAAAAACCCAAACCACTCTTTCCCTTACCGAGGTTGACCTATACACCTGAGATAGCCGAAGAGAGGATGATACCTTTCTTCCCTTACGGGGGCTAGCCCAGAGTTAGCTTTGGCGCAAGATGGCGAGGGTATATGGTAGATATAGCCAAACACCGATAGGTGCCAGCTAAGCCTCGTTTACCGCACAAAAATTGCCTTTGCCCAACTGGGATTCTCCTCAGGATAATCCCAGCGGAAATGAACGCCCCGACTTTCGGTGCGCATTAAAGCTGCTTTGGTTACCAGCTCGGCGGTGGTAACCAGCCCCTGTAACTCTAAAGCCTCTCGCAGATCCCGGTTATCTTTCAGATAAATGCTGGGCATTTCGTTTCTTATTTCCTCCAGAATCGCCAGAGCCTTGTTTAAGCCTGAAGCATCCCGTAAGGGCGCCACATAAAGATCCATAGTCTCCTGTAACTGTAAGCGCAACTTCACCGGGGAAACTCCCTGGCTGTTGGCTTGCCATTTAAGGTGAAGAGGGTGACCTCCTCCTACCGCTTCTTTGGCGGGAACTGCTTCTCTGGCGTAACTCACTGCTCCGGCAGCAGCCCTTTTGCCAAAAAGGGTGATATTGGTCAAAGCATTGCCACCAATACGATTCGCTCCGTCGACACCTCCGGTTACCTCGCCACAAGCATAAAGCCCAGGAACTGCGGTAGCACCTTGGGTATCGATAACCACTCCACCGCACATATAATGTTGCAAAGGTTTTACTCTCACCCCTTGTTGGGTAAAGTCGAAGCTCCCCGGTCGGTTGAGACGCAGGATGCGGCTCATTTGCCCCCGTTGCCAATCTTCTTCCGACAACTGTTCTAAATGAAGCAACGCCGTATCTCCCTGGTAGTATTGCTGGAAAATAGAGATAGAGCAGCGGTCGCGGGCGTAAAGATTTCCTTCCCTGCCGTTAGCTAAGCCCCACTCTTTAAGTTGCGCCAGTAAAAACTCCTGCCCGGCGCTATTCACTAAAGGAACTCTGTCAATAATACTGAGATCGATAAACCAAAGGGGTAGTTCCGGCTCAGCTAAGCCAATAGGGTAAAACTGCACAAATTCCATATCTCTGAAGGTACAGCCTACTTGATGGAGCAAATGATAGCCATCGCCGGTGGTTCCTCCAGGGTTATTCGTGCGACCGTAGATCCTCCCACCTCCGCCGGTAGCCACAATCAGAGCCGAACAGCTGATGGTGGCTCTCTCACCGTTTTTAAGGTTGATAACCTCTATCCCGGTAACTCCCCGCTCATCACACAGGATTTGAGCCACCATCCACTCTTCTAAAGCCGGGAGCTGACGACGGTGTAACTCCTGAACTAAAGGGTAGGTCATCCCTAACCCTCCGACTCCCGGGAGGGGTGAGCCTTGGGTTACACTACCTCCCCCGGGATGCTCGCGCAGCTGCACCCCCCAGTTGCGCAAGGCTGCCACTGCTTCAGGTCCTTCCAGGGAAAATACCTGCTGCAGCGCGGTATCACCAATTTGGCGACCAATTTCGGCAGTGCGTTGGCGGTGATCCTCTTTACTTCCTCCGGGTCCTGCATAGCTAAAGCCGCCCCCGGCATAAGTGGTGCAGTTATTAAGCCCTAAGGGGGCTTTGCTAACCACCAGCACGGAAGCACCAAGATCGTTGGCTTCCAGAGCTGCCACTAAACCGGCACCACCGCTGCCAATGACAATAACGTCGAATTTTTGGTTTATGGAACCCACCTCCGTATAGATTTATCCTCTACGAAATACCAGCAACTGTCGTTCACTTGGTTCTCCGGTGGCATCCAGGGAGAAGGTATCGGTGAGCAGATGGCGAGCGCCCAAGCGACGCAAAGCCTCCTGAGCCTGAAGCAGTTCGGCAGCACCTCCTGGTCCTTTGGGGGCAACAAAGCGACCACCCTTTGCCAGAAAGGGAATGGCATACTCCAGAAGGCGTGGCAAAGAGGCTACCCCTCGGGCTACTGCCACCTGATAGCTACCACGGTGGTGGGGCTGACGTTCCGCTTCTTCAGCACGCTGGTGGAGCAGTGTAGCCCTGAGCTCTAACAAAGGCAATAGCTCGGCTAAAAACTTTAACCGTTTGGCAGTGGCGTCCAGGAGAGTCATCTCCACCTCCGGGTGAACAATGAGCATAGGCACTCCGGGAAAACCGGCACCGCTACCGATATCAATTATCTTCATCCCGGGAGTTAAGGTAATCACCCTGAGGATGGATAACGAATCGGCAAAATGCTTAAGAGCAATCCCCACCGGATCGGTAATCCTGGTCAGATTAACCTTCCGGTTATACGCCACTAAAAAGTTGGCATATATAGCAAACTGCTGCTTCTGCTGCTCCGTTAGAGGTGATAGCTTCAGGAGGGCAAGCTCACGGCATAAAATATCTTCCGCTTGACTATTCCAGGCAGGGCTTGCTGCCCCATCTACTGCTGTCATTGGCGACGCCCTTCCACCCATACCATCAGCACAGCGATATCCGCAGGACTCACCCCGGAGATACGGGCAGCTTGCCCGATACTACCCGGCATAACCACTGCCAGCTTCTCCCGGGCTTCCGAGGAGAGGGCTTTAATATCCCGGTAATTGACCCCCTGGAGAGAGAGCTGCTCCATATGCTGTTGTTTGGCAATTTGCGCTTCCTGCTTTTGGATATAGCCTGCGTACTTAATTTCTATTTCAATTTGCGCTAAAATATCTTCCTCAAGCTGTTCCAGTTTAAGGTCGTACGCTTTCAGCCAGGAGAGGCGCACCTCCGGGCGTCGCACAAGAGCAGCTACGGAAAGGGCTGCACTAAGAGGTTCCGTGCCTGCCTCCCTGAGCTTAAGGTTGAGCTTTTCCTGGGGTGGGAGCATGACCTTCTCCAAGCGCTGCACCTGAAACTCTATAGTTTCTTTCTTTAGCTGTAAAACCTGATAACGCTCCGGCGACAGCAGCCCTACTCGCAAACTGTGTTCCATTAAACGGAGATCGGCATTATCTTGCCGCAGTAGCAGGCGGTATTCCGCCCGAGAGGTTAACATCCGGTAAGGTTCCTCGGTGCCTCGGGTAACCAAATCGTCGATCAGCACCCCTATATAGGCTTCGTTGCGTTTTAAGATGAGGGGTGCCTTCCCCTGGAGCCAGAGAGCAGCATTGATCCCTGCCATCAACCCTTGGGCGGCGGCTTCTTCATAGCCGGAAGTGCCATTAATTTGCCCCGCACTGTACAAACCTTCTACCCGTTTCAGGGACAAGGTTGGGGTAAGTTCCAAAGGGTCGAGGCAATCATACTCAATAGCATACCCGGGACGGGTGACCTCCACTTCAGCAAAGCCGGGCAAAGTGCGTAAAAAAGCCAGTTGAACCTCGTAAGGAAGGCTGGTGGATAGCCCTTGGACATAGCACTCACCACTATCCACCCCCATAGGCTCCACAAAAACCACATGGCTCTGGCGTTCGGCAAAGCGCACGACTTTATCTTCGATACTGGGGCAATAACGGGGACCAGTCCCTTCGATGCTGCCGCTAAAAAGGGGGGAGCGGTGCAAATTTTCCCGGATAATTTCGTGGGTATCTTCTCCGGTACTGGTCTGCCAGCATAAATGCTCCGGCAACTGCTCCCCGGTAGGAGTAAAACTGAAGGAGTGGCGGTATGCATCTCCCTTTTGCGCCTTCATCTGACTAAAATCCAGGGAGGAGGTAGCCACTCGGGCTGGGGTGCCGGATTTAAAACGGCGCATCTCTAACCCTAACTGTGTTAAAGATTCGCTTAAAGATAAACTGGGGCGCTGACCGCTCGGACCTGAGGAAAGCTGAAACTCCCCGATATGAATCTTACCCTTAAGAAAGGTTCCCAGAGCCAAAATAACTGCCTTGCCCTCGATCTCCTCCCCCAGCTCGGTTCGCACTCCCCGTACCTGCCGAGGTTCATCAGTAGTTACCAGCAGCTCTTCCACCATAGTTTGCTTCAAGTAGAGCCTGGGTTGCTGCTCTAAAAGGAGGCGCATCTCCCGGCTGTAAAGCTCCCGATCTACCTGCGCCCTAAGCGCTTGAACTGCCGGTCCTTTGCCGGTGTTCAAAAGGCGCATCTGGATAGTCGTGGCATCGGTAACTTGTGCCATGGCACCACCTAAAGCATCGACCTCCCGCACCAGTTGCCCCTTGGCCGGTCCCCCCACGGAGGGGTTACAAGCCATATGGGCAACGTAGTCTAAGTTTACGGCTAACACCAGAGTCTCCAACCCCAGCTTAGCTGTGGCCAAAGCAGCCTCGCAGCCGGCATGTCCTGCTCCCACTACGATGACATCGTACGATTTAGGCAAAATCCACCTCCGTTTTTGCTGCTCCGGCAAACCCTCGGTTTAGCAGAGCCGCAACTAACCTTCCTGCGTGGTAATATGAGGAAGACACTCTATTTACCAATACAAAAATCGCGAAAGATAGCCTCAACGATATCGCCACTGGCTACTTCCCCGGTAATTTCGGCTAAAGCTCGCCAGGCGGCGCGCAAGTCGATAGCGATAAGATCCCAGGGAAGCCCTGCGGCTAAGCCTTCTTCTCCCTGGCGCAACTGCTCCAAGGCCTGACTAACCCCGAAAACATGGCGCTGCCTAGTTAATAAGGGGGATTCTCCGCTAAAGGTTAAAGGCATTACTTGGCTAGCCATAGCTTGGCGAAGCTCTGTTAACCCTTGAGCCAAGGGAGCTGCCGTGAACACCAGAGGCGTCTCCTGGGGGATCAGCTGCTTAAGCTCGGCAAGATCAAGCCCCAGGGGTAAATCGTTTTTATTCACCACGACAATGCCCGGCTTATGCTCCAGAGCCAACAGGAGCTCCTTTTCCTCTGACACCAGAGGAGCACTCCCGTCCAGAACAATAAGCAGCAACTCGGTTTGGGTAATCGCCAGCTGGGAGCGCGCCACCCCCAGCTGCTCCAAGGGATCCCGGCTTTGACTCAAACCGGCGGTATCCCTGAGAATAATAGTTAAGCCGGCAATGTTTATCTGCTCTTCGATCATATCCCGGGTAGTACCGGCATACTCACTAACCAGAGCGCGCTCTTCCCCCAGCAAAGCGTTAAGCAGGGAAGATTTGCCCACGTTAGGTTTACCGACAATGGTAGCCGTCAGCCCCTGGCGGATGACCTTGCCTTGCTCCGCTTCCCTAAGAAAGCGGTTGAGATCTTCCTGCACTCCTGACCAACGGGTGGTTAAAAGATGAAGATCCAGCTCTCCCACCTCCTGGGAAAAGTCTACCCAGGCTTCAATCATGGCTAACAGCTGAAGCAGTGTCGCACTGAGCTCTTTGAGGCGTGCCCCCAAGGCTCCTTGCAACTGCCGTAGAGCTTGCCGGCCGGCTGCCTCCCCTCGAGCTTGGATAAGATCCATCACCGCTTCTCCCTGGGTAAGGTCGATGCGACCATTGAAGAAAGCACGCTTCGTAAACTCCCCCGGCTCGGCCGGTTCGGCACCTTCCCGTAAACAGAGGCGGAGGATCCCTGTCAAAGGAACCATCCCCCCGTGGCCTTGAATCTCCACTACCTCCTCGCCGGTATAGGTGGTGGGTGCCTGCATCCAGACCGCCAGAACTTCGTCAATCCTGGTACCGTCTTCGGGATCCACCACCCAGCCATAATAAAAGCAGCGGCTTGTTGCCTCGGCGAAGGAGTTAAGAGCTAAAGGTTGGATAATTTTCGCCGCAATACTTTTCGCCTGATTGCCACTAAGACGAATAATGCCTATCCCGCCCTCGCCTACAGGAGTAGCCAAAGCAACAATAGTGGCGAACACCATATATCACCATCTTCCCTAAAAGATATGTTGCCTGGGCGATTGCTTGGTTGGATTTTTACCAGGTTTAACAAGCGACTAACTGCCTTTCATCGACTCTAAACTATACAAGGATTCTACTATCTTTTAAGAGAATCTAGCTGTACAAAACCGGAGGAGGAAAGCCATGAAAAAAAGCTTAGTCTTTGTGGTCGATGACGAAGTACAAATTTTACAACTCTTACAGAGCTATTTGGAAAAAGAAGGCTACGATGTTGCCACTTTCACTTCCGGAGTTACAGCTCTACTAAGCTTCGACCAACAACCCTGCGATTTATGGATTATCGATATAACCATGCCGGAAATGGATGGCTATACTCTTTGCCGCGAAATCCGCCAGCGAGGGGATACCCCGGTTATTATTGTTTCGGCTAAAGATGAAGAGATAGACCGCATCTTAGGGTTGGAACTGGGTAGTGACGACTATATTTCCAAACCGTTCTCCCCCCGGGAGCTTCTGGTACGGGTAAAAAACATATTGCGGCGGGTGCATAGCCCGCGAGTAACCCCTCCCGAGGATGTGATACATATAGGCAATATGGCGCTCTCCCTCCCGAAACGCCAGGTTTGGATCAACGAGCAGGAGGTATACTTTACCACCAAAGAGTACGCTCTTCTCACTTACCTGGCACAAAACAGGGGCGATCCTTTAGCCCGGGAGCAGATAGTGGAGACCGTTTGGAGTTACGACTACCCCGGAGATATGCGCCAGGTGGACGATCTCGTTAAAAGGGTGCGCCGCAAGCTCTATGACCAAATGGCTACTGCCACCATCGAAACTATCTGGGGATACGGCTACCGCATGAAAGCTAAGGAGTAAACTGTGCGTAGCAGTATGACCAATCGCTTTATCCTGATAGCTGTCCTCCTGGTTATCTCAGCCCTGCTGAGCATGGCTTTGCTCACCGGTTTCTCGGTGCGACGGTTGCTCCAGGAGGAAATTATCAGCCAGCTCCATACCGAGCTGAACTCCTTCGCCCGACAAGTGGAGAAGTATCGCTCCGGCAACGGGTTAATCAACCGGGAAAACTTACGTAAGTCCCTGCGTGGGGAAACCTTGGAAGTTAAACGGGCGTTACTGAGCAACAGCGCTATCTTAGTGCAAGATAACGACTCCCTGCTCCCCTTTTATTTTTATAAGCCTGATGCCCTCCCTCGGGAGGTGCTGAAAGAGTTGGCTGCCTGGCTTCAAAAACCGGCTTTGCCCTTTTATGAGTTTGCCATCCAAGGTGAGCCCTACCTCTGCATTTTGCGCCCGGTGCAGCAGGTGGAATACCAAAAAACGGTGCTGGCAGGAGTGATTATCTCCTATGCCTCAGCCGCTGCCACCCTTTCTTTTAACAACTGGATGCTACGCACCCTGCTGCTGACGGCGGCTTTGGGCAGTTGTATTGCCATAGGGGTAGGTTATGGGGCAGCCCGGCGTATTGCTAAGCCACTGCAACTCCTGCAAGAGCAGGCAGATCGTTTCGCGCAGCGCCAATTTGATGATGCTGCAGCAATTAGCACCGGGGATGAACTGGAAGCGCTCTCCCGCTCCTTAAGAGCCATGGGGAGCAGCATTAAGGAGCACGACTTAAAACAGCGCACCTTTTTTCAAAACCTCTCCCACGAGCTAAAGACCCCTCTGATGTCGATTCAAGGGTATGCCGAGGGGATGCGCGATGGTCTCTTTCCCAGCAACGACCAGGCTCTGGAAATTATTATTCGCGAAAGCCAAAATATAAAAGGGCAAATTGAAGATATTACGTATTTACTGAAAATGGATCTGCTGGAGAGCTTCTTCAGCAAAGAAGAGGTAAGTGTCAACAGCCTTATCGCTACTGCCATCAATCAGATTGAAGGGGTTGCCCTTCTGGAAGATATTGACCTTTACTACAACCCGGGAGAGGATTACACCCTCTTGCTGGACGGTGGCAAAATTGTGACGGTACTTACTAACTTGCTCACTAACGGTATCAAGTACGGGCGGAGCCGCATCGATATCGCTACCCAGGTTGTGGCAGCCACGGACGCAGAAGATGGTTGGTTTTGCATTACCATTGGGGATGACGGACCCGGTTTAAGCGAAGCTGATTTAAAGCATATCTTTGAACGCTTCTACCGGGGCACTAAGCCAGGCACCGGTTTAGGCATGGCTATCGCTCAGCAAATTGCCGAACACCACCAGGGTAAACTGGAAGTGGCTAACAAAGCCACCGGAGGAGCTCTCTTTACCTTTAAACTGCCTTTGTTGTAGCTAGCCTAAATCCCAGCTGTGCCAACTTGGCGTTTGCGCGAGGTCACTTTCTTAACCGGCGGCCTATGCTCGGCTAGGGCTTGTAAAAAATGAGCCATATTCACTTTTAGTTCGAGAATTTTTTCTTCACTGAGGAGAGGTATGCTCCCTTTGCCTATTTGCAAATGCTCTCTTAAGCAGAGCATACCCGCTTCCCGACAGAGAGCTTCCAGCATAGCCCCAGTATAATCGGAGGTTTGCCGCGCCAACTCCCCTAAAGAGACATCCTCGGCTAACGGCATTTTGGCACTATGAATAGCCAAAATAGCTTGGCGCCCCTCAGTATCGGGAAGACCAATCTCCAGTTGCAGCTCCAGGCGCCCTGGTCTTTTAAGTGCCGGATCTACACTGGCAGGTCGGTTAGTGGTGCCAACCACCACCACATTCCCCCGCTCCACCAAACCATCCATTAAAGATAAAAGCTGAGACACCTGCACCGCTTCAAAGTTATGGGTTACCGCGTCCCGGTTGGGAGACATAGCATCAATCTCGTCAAAAAGGATGACTGAGGGCGCTTTACTACGAGCTTCATCAAAGATGCGTCGTAGGTTAGCCTCGGTTTCTCCGTGCCACTTGGATAACAGCTCCGGACCGTTGACCAGTATAAAATGGGCTTCGCACTCGTTAGCCAAAGCCTTCGCTAAAAGGGTTTTGCCGGTACCGGGGGGGCCATAGAGCAGCACTCCCCGGTGAGGGGTGACCCCTAAATGTTCAAAGAGAAAAGGCAGGCGCAAGGGAAGTTCAACTGCCTCCCGTAATTTGGCAATAACCTCATCGAGACCACCAACCTCCTGGTAAGTCACCTTAGGAATCATCCTGCCGTTGATGAGGCGCACCGTGGCTTCATCTTTAGGGGTATCTTCCGGGGAAGCTGTGCCCAAAGAACGCTCCCCCGCTTCCGGCCGCGAACTTCCCACCACGCGTCCTTCGATATGCCGCTTTTCTACCCCTACCGTCTGGTAGCGTCCCCTAATCCACCCCTGCTTGTAGACCCAAGCATCATCTTGCCGGGGGTCAATACGGGAAGGGAGCCTGCTGACAATAGCATCTATATTACCTTCATCGAGTAACGGACAATATTGCGCACAGGCTCTATCCAGATAATAACTTATACGTTGCCTAAGTTTTATTTTATCGACAACAAAGACACGTTCCCGGTTTAAGGTGCCATACTGAAACCAACCTAAATGATTAGCCTCAGAGATAGGGATAAAACGACAGGAAAAGAGAGGGGCGATGCTCCCCAGAGTACCCCCCTGCTGACCTTCGCCCCAACACCAGTTATGAGTCCCCAAAGCGGCGCCCTGACAGGCACAATCTAGCATCTCCTGGCAGCCATCGTAGGAGACAGAGGTGCCATCAAGTTGATGATCTACCTGGCTCCAGTTGCGAATCTTAGCCCAGAGGTTGCGGTAACGGTCTAGACCCTCCAGGCTGTAGGTGACACGATAACGCTCCTCCCCCGAAGGTAGAGTCATGGTTACGAAGCTTCGCTCAGCGCTGGCTTCCTGAAGCACTTCGTTGAAGGTAAAACTGCTACTTTTAGGAAAGGTAACCGTAATCGCCAGATGGCGCATAAAAAAAATCGCTCCTTAGTATACTAATATTTAGCCGTGCCGCTCCATGACTATGCAGTCGGCAGCTTCCAGAACAAAGCCTCCTGCTAACAGCTGCTCTTGCAGCTTTTGTTCTGCCGGAGGAAACATAATAGTTACCTGGGGTAATGCCAGCTGCTCCACTCGGGCTTTACTGAAAGCTAAAATTCGGGGAATATCACCGGCAGCTAAGGCTAAGTGAAGCCCCCGCTCCCCTAAAAAGCGATAGCCTAAAACGCAAATGCTACCACTGAGAGGGTGATAAAAAACCTTACCTTCCCTTGCCATACCGGCAAAGGTCGCCGCGTTAGCCGGGTAGAAAGTGCGGTTCATAATCAAGTGCCCGTCCCAGGTAGCTGCCAAAGGCGTAAGTTGCGCTACAGCCTGTCCCGGACTTAAAGGGACAAACCCCTGCCAAGGGTCTTGCTCCCCTGGGGTGCTCCCTTGCTCGGCACCGGCTTTCCAGGAAGCACCACGATAAGCAGCAGCCAGGCGAAAACCAAAACGTTCGGCTAACCCTTTGCTCACTTGGTTACTGGTTCCGGTATACATCCCCAGAGAACGCACCCCCTGAAAAGCCGCCCGCTCTAAAAAGCGGGTGTAGAAAGCCTTACCAATGCCGCGACTCTGATACTCGGGATCCACCCGCAAAGTCTCCAACCATGCCGAGCTGTCGTAAAGTAGAGTATACTTGCCTACAGCAACTACCTTACCCTCCACTTCACCAACTAACAGCTCCCCGCTTTGGTCGCGAAAGAAAAGATCCCAGACATCATCCAGGTAATGTAACCCCCGCACTGCTTTGGTTTCAGCAGCAACAGCCGCGGTACGGTCTTCGTAGCGAGCCAAACGCACTAAGATAGACATATTGTTTCCCTCCCACCATTATTTAAAAGTTTCCGGTTCCTTTCGGCTAGTCCACCTTTGAGTTATGATCCTTGGTCGACCATACGGAGTCCTCTCCCATCCCCGGATCATTCGTGTTTGCGGGTGAAGATCGTTCACCGGCCTCTTTTGATATCCCTTGAAAGATATTATTCGCTTACGGCAGGTGTTTTTCCTATGCTATGGCGAATTTTAGTTATGATTTAAGTATCATGTGGAGGGATTCTTTTGCTGCGAATTCTACACTTGGCAGATTTGCATTTGGGGTATCGCTCCCCCAACCTATACGGCAGCACGGAGCCGGAACCCCGGGATACCTTGCTGGAGGCTATTGCCGCCTATCTTAACCCCCAAAATGCTCCTGCGGGCAGTGGGGCTGGTAAGACTGATCTCTTACTGATAGCCGGAGATCTCTTCGATAGCCATAATCCGGAAGCTGCCTTGGTGCGGCGAACGATGAATACTATTAAACGTATACAAGATTTAGGACTGGCTGTAATCACTGTTCCCGGCAACCACGATGAACTGTCTTACCGAGATTCCGTTTACCGCCGCTACGAAAAGGAGTGGCCTGGGCTGCTGGTAAGCACCCCGCGCATGGAAGCTCCCATGCCTTATGCCGTGCAGGGCAAGCGTATTTTTCTGGTATCTATGGCTTACGATGCCAGATACCCTACGGCCAATGAGCTGCAAAGCTATTTTCCCAAACGCAGTAGCGAGGCTCTGCATATCTGCCTGCTCCATGGAGCTCTTTGGGATGAGACTTCGCCTCCCGTCAACCAGCGCACGCTGCTACTGCACCGGGAAGCCTTACTGGAAAGCGGCTACGACTATATAGCTCTGGGGCATCTACACCAACCTCTGGAGCTACAGGGAGATAATCCCGGTTGTCTGCTGGCCTATCCGGGCATGATCCTCCAGCGTCATGCCCACGACCCTCATGCAGGTAAGCTGCTCTGGGTAGAGATTGAACGGGGTTTGGCACCTAAACGGGAGTGGCTGCCCTGCCCGTTGCCCGGCCTGGAAGCGACCCCGACCTCAGAAGAAGCTCTAACGGATGCTGCCATTCTCGCCCTCTCGCAAGAAGATACCATCCCAGGCGCTTTAGCTCGTTGTTATCTGCGGGATTTAGTCAGCACCAACAGCACAGTCCGACGTAAGTATCTGCTCAGTTCCCTAACCACAGCTATCGATGCCTATAACGCCAACACCGTTTCGTAGCCAGTTCGGTTCAGAGGAGGGGTATGATGGCTAATATATATTGGCAAAGGTTAGTGCTCCGCAGTGGTAACCCTGCTGCCGAACGCTCCTGGGATTTTAATCCCAAGTTAAATATCCTCCCCACGAGCTCTCCGGTAGGGGAGGATCCCTGTCGGGTTTTGGCTGCTATCCTTTTTGGTGATTTAGCCAGGGAAGGCAGTGGCGAACTCTTCTTTCTCTCGGGGGAACATCATTACCATGTCCAGCGGCTTTTTGTCCCCAACCGAGCCCGTTTGCGGGTTTGGGAAGAGAGCAGTTGGCGAGTTCTCTATGATGATCAGGAAGCCCCCTCTGAAGAAGGCTACCGCCTCCTCATGGAAAAGCTGTGTGGTGTCGGTAGTACCGCCGCTTTTCTGGCTCTCCCTGGGTTAGTTTTACAAAACGGCTACTTAACCGCCGCCACCGACGAAAGTATATCTCAGGAGTTACTGCAAGGGCTCCTAACCCAGGATCCTGCCACCAGTGGCGCGGTTCTACTGGAAAAGCGACGCCTGGCTTTAAGCCCCCTAATGATGACCGGTTATACCGTCAACCAAGGGGGGGGTGAAGGAGAGCGGGAGGAGGCCCTGCGGGAAATCGCCTCCTTAACTAGCCTCATCCAACAAACCCAAAACGATGAAGCCGAACAGCTTTATTGTCAACGCACCATCAAGGCGTTGGAGCAGCAACAGCTTCGTGATCAAAGGCAGCTGCAGCGTCTGGAAGAACTGCAGCCTCAAATGCGTATCTGGCAAACCAGCGCTCAAGGGTATCTACAAGCCGATGCCTTCTGCCGCCAAAGGGAAGCCAGCTGGCAGGAAGCTGCTCTTTTGTCCGAAAAGTTAGGCAAGCAAAGGATGCAGTTATTGGATTTGGGACAGCAGATGAACACCTCCCCGGAAGTTGTTAAACAACGCTTCGACGCTTTACAGAAGCGATATCGGGAGCTGATCCAGGAAGAAGAAAAGTATCAGAAAGCTACTGAGCAGCTTGCCCGCTACGGTCCCCTCCCTCTGCCGGTGGAGCGTCTGCTCCCTCTGATCAACAGGCGATTGGAGCTACTCAAAGCCCAAACCCTACATGAAGATATTCAGCCACCTGCCGGAGCTAACCGCCCTGGGATTGTCGGTTTCGGGGCTCTACTAGGCCTTTTAGGAGGGTGTCTGGCCTACTATTTTTTACGCTGGGAACAGCCGCTCTGGGGCGTTCTGTTCATTCTTACCTGTGGCCTGGTCACCGCTTTTTTCGCTGCTCGTATCGCCGCTCAGGCACCGGAGAAGGTCGAGGAAGGAGAAAACCTGTTGCGACAGGAGCTGCAGGAGCAAAACCGGCTCTTGGGCGGCATAGCCCTGATGGATCCTGTAGCTCTTATCGCTTACCAAAACCTTATCCAAGGGGTGGCCAAAGAGCTGCAGCATCGACCAGACCCCGGTGCTCTCCACGCTGCTGCCCACGATTTAGCTGCCTTAGGTGAGCAGCACCAGGAGCTAAGTGCGGTTATGGAAGAAACCGAAAAATATGAGCAGCAGCTACGTCTCCTCCTGAGCCAGCAGGGGGCTACCTCTCTGGAGCATTTAGGGCACCTTTACGAAGACGCTCAGAGCGAACGAGAGATGGAGCTTAATTCCTGGCGTCGTTTCTCCCAACAGCATAGCGGTCTCCCCAGCCTGAGGAGCCGGGATATTTCCACTGCCCTGGCCGATTTTACCGAGTTGCAACAGCAATACCAGCAGCTACAGCACAATATACCTTTGCTGGAGGAAGAAATTGGCTCCTTGCAGCAGCGTTCTCAGGCTCTCAGCTCCAAGGAAGAAGCTAATATCGCTAACCTACAGGATGCCTTAAGCTGGTGGGAGTTTAGGCTTCAGGAAATAGATGATACCATGCCAGTCCTCCGCTACGCCGAAGTATGGCTGCGGGAAGTTAGTCAAGCCTCTCGGGAGCAGTATCGCCAAACCTTGGTCGGACATAGCAAAGGCTACCTGGGACTTTATCCCACCCTTTTCCCCAGCGAGGCGACTCCGGGTTGGCATTTGCCTACAGAAGAGACCCCTGGAAGACTATTTCTTTCATTTTCCGACAAAGAGCTTCCCTGGGAAGAGATGACGCCTCAGCAGCAAGCCGCTCTCCACCTGGCTTTGCGCTTAGCTCAACACCGTATACGCCCCTATGCCTTACCTCTAGTCGCTGAACTTCTCCCAACAGGCTTGGGAAGCGATATTACCATGAACGATCCCTCCCTAACGATTCTTTCAACAATCGCCAGCGACCGACAGATTCTTTTAACGAGTCAGATGTTGTCAAAATAAGTTATATTTATCCACAGGAAGTGCCAAGATTCGACCCTTCATCTCCGGAAAAAGCTGTTGATAACCAGCGAAAAATCTGTTAGTATAGCTTACAACTTAAACTTTTAGGAGAGGCAACTGCCCCCCCTATATTAGTATAATTGTCATGTATCTTAAAAATTATGCTAATAGCTTTTATTTTTTGCACTTTTTAGCGGCTTTTTGCCTCAAATTGCTCTTGTTATCTTTTTCATCCCCTCTAACGACGCCAAGTTGGCTCCGGCAAAGTTATCCACAGACTTGTGCACACCTGTGGATAAAGTGCCCTGCTAAACCTTCGACATAGTGGAATGTTTTCATGGTCAACCATAGTCTCCTCTGCTAGATGGGGGCTACCCGCCCCCAAATCCCAGACTCCCACCCCACGCACACGTGCGCGGGGACCCCGGGGCTAGTTAGCATAGCTTTGTTTACACTTTCTGGAACTACGTTCCAGCCAGACTGTATAAAAACCGGTTTCAAGTTCTTTGTTTCTTACCTAACTTACCTTAAAGGGATAAAGTAACCGCTTTTTGGCGACATGCGCGTCAAAAAGCAAACTTAATTGCAAGAACATAACTTAATTCGCCGAAGAGCGCACTCTGAGGCGAGAGGCTGAAGACTTTGTCTTCAGCCTCACTGGAACTACGTTCCAGCACCACGCGGTCGCGTGGTGGAGTAGAAGCCCACATCTATAATTCCATGGGTGAACGCAGTTCATGGGCTTCTACTTCCTAAAATCTACGGAAAAGGGTGTGCCGTCCTGTGAATGCCATCGATCCCCTCTGGCAAAGTGTGCTGGAAAGGCTCAAGTATCGGATGCAGCGTCCCAATTACAGCGCTTTTATCCTATCCCTGGTTCCTTTAGAGCTCACCGATACCACCATTACCCTGCAAAGCCTGGATAGAGTTATGCGAGATGTGGTGGTAGGCAATTACGGTGGCATCATCGCCGAAACCTTACAGGAAATCTGCGGCTACCCTATCAAAGTGGAGATAGTAGCTCCGGAAACACCCCCTTCGGCGGAAGCGGTCTATAGTGCGGCTACCCAAGGCTCGTCAGCCCGAGCTTTGCCGGTGCGGCCTCTGACGATGGAAAGCACTTTTGTAGACCCCCCCCTGCGTTCTGATTATAACTTAAGCGAAGCGTCGCCTCATAGCGGGGCAGTTACCCTGAACCACCGCTACTCCTTTGAACGTTTTGTGCGGGGCAAATCCAACGAACTCCCTTTGGCTGCGGCTTTAGCTGTGGCTGAAGCCCCGGCCAAAATCTACAATCCCCTCTTTATTTACGGGGAAGTAGGTTTAGGGAAAACTCACCTGATGCAGGCTATCGGTCTCTCTCTGCAACAGCGTTATCCCCAATACCGTATTCTCTACATCTCCTTCGAAAAATTTCTTAACGACTTCATCAGCTCCCTGCAGAACAATACCACTGCTGCCTTTCGCAACCGCTACCGGGGGATCGATCTTCTACTCATCGACGATATTCAGTTTATCGAGAATAAAGATGGCACCCAGATGGAGTTCTTTCACACCTTTAACGACCTCTACAACACCCAAAAGCAAATTGTCATCGCCAGCGATCGTCCGCCCCGGGAGATTCCCAAACTTACCGACCGCATCCGTTCTCGCTTTGAAGCAGGGCTTATTGTCGATATCCAGCGTCCGGATCTGGAGACCCGGATGGCCATATTACAGTCTAAAGCCCGAGATGAGCAAATCTCTGTAGCCTCCGAAGTCTACGCCTATATTGCTACCCGGGTTACCTCCAATATCCGCGAGCTGGAAGGCGCCCTTATGCGTCTCAAGGCTAAAGCTGGAGTTGACGGAGTTACCTTAATCACCTTAGACTATGCTGCCCAGGCTTTGAAAGAGATTATCGATATGGGCAAAGTCCATCTTATAACTACCGAGCTTATTCAGCAGGTAGTTGCAGGATTTTACCAGGTAAGTATCGAAGATTTAAAGGCTAAAAGGCGTTCTCACGATATTACCCTGCCGCGGCAAGTAGCCATGTATTTCTGTCGTGGGCTTACCGACCAGAGTCTACCTAAAATAGGAAGCGCTTTTGGCGGGCGCGACCATACTACGGTGATCCACGCCGAAAAAAAGATAAGCGATATGCGCCAGGTGGATCCCCAGCTTCATAATCAACTTAACGAAATACAGCGGCTTATCCAGGCCTAGCTTAAGGGGGAAACGCGGTGAAGGTTGTCTTCGATCAGGAAGAGCTAAGTTACGGAGTGAATCTGGTGCAAAGGGTTATCCTCAACAGATTCCCTTCCGTAGTGGTTACCGTCTTATACATGAAAACCTTGGATGAAGAAACAGTGCTACTTACCGGCAACGACATGGAAATTTCTCTCCAGGTTACCATCAGCGCTAAGGTAGAAGAAGCCGGTGAAACCGTTCTTCCAGCTCGCTTTTTGGCAGAATTTATGCGCCGCGTTCCTCCCGGAGAGGTAACCCTCACCATGGGTAGTGGAGATTATACTGCCCACCTGGCTTCGGGTGCCATGGAAATTAACCTACGTTGCATGAGCCCCCTAGATTATCCCGTCCCACCTCAGGTGGAGGTCGACGACTTTTGGCGAGGGACGCAAAAAGAGTTTCGTGCCGCTTTAAAAAGTGTCGATTTTGCCATCTCCTCGGATCAGAGCCGCCCGGCCATGACCGGTATGCTTCTCATAACGGAACCGGGTAACGGTAGGGTTATTGCTATGGACGGTTTCCGTTTTGCCGAGAAGAAGATCGAAATGAACACCCCCGATGGCTACGAGTGTGTTATCCCCTCCAAGGCTATTACCGAAATAACCCGCCTCTTAGCTGCCGATGATGAACCTTTTGAAGCCCACATTGGCGATAACCATGTGATGATCCGCCTACCCAAAATTCTCTTCCAGAGCAGACTCATCGAAGCTCCCTTCCCCTTCAAAGGGGCTAAGGAACTCATTCGCCGCGACCCTACCACAAAAATTATGGTAAATCGAAAGGCTTTGGCTAATGCGGTAGAGAGGGCTATGCTAGTCATTCGGGAAGATGCTAAAGGCTCCAACATTGTTCGTTTTAGCTTTAGCGAGAGTACTTTAACCATATCTTCCAGCTCCCCAGATTTGGGACAAATCACCGAAGTGGTGGAGGTAGAACTTACTGGGGAAGACTTAGTTATCGGGTTTAACGGTCGCTACATTCTCGATGTCTTAGGAGTCATCGACGACGAAAAGGTTTCTTTCAGCTTTACCGGTCCTTTAACGGCTGCCATTATCACTCCTTCCCGTAACAGCGACTTTATCACCATTCTTTCACCCATTCGCCTGGCTACTCAGGCTTAATATGATCACCTACCGTAACGAAGGGGACTCTCTCTTTATTTATCACGGAGACCATATTACCCTGGGACAATTTCTCAAAGCTCACCTGGCGCTCTCCGGTGGCGAGGCTAAGCACCTTCTCAGCTCCGGTGGAGTTTTAGTTAATGGCGAAGTTGACATCCGCCGAGGACGCAAACTGCGTCAGGGGGATACCGTTCGTTTGGGTCGCCAGTGCTGGCAAATGCAGGCCTACAGCTCTCAGGTGTAACGGTTATGCAGCTTAAGAGTCTTTCTTTACATACTTTCCGTAACTATAACCACTTAGAACTCCATCTCCACCCCCAGATGAACCTGTTCATTGGCAAAAACGGTCAGGGGAAGACCAACATTTTGGAAGCCTGCCATCTTTTGGCTACAGCTCGCTCTCACCGCGGAGCCAAAGACAGTGAATTGGTGAAGTGGGGGGAGAGAGAGTACCATCTCGGAGCGCAAATTGTTACCCGCTACGGCAGCCAAACTATTAACCTCCACTACAACCCTCAACAAGGGAGGAAAGGGCAGGTTAATGGCAGTTGGCTGCCGCGCCTTTTAGACCTCATTGGCAACCTTAAATTAGTCTTTTTTGCCCCTGAACACCTTTCTCTAGTTAAAGGCGACCCGGGGCAGCGCCGCCGCTTTCTGGATATTCTTTTCTCTCAGCTTTCTAAACAGTATCTCTATAACCTTAGCCAATATAATCGCGTCCTGCGAGAAAAGAACACTCTGCTGAAAAGCGAGCCCAGGGAATACCAACTGCTGGAGGTTTATAACCAACAACTG
>WREE01000011.1 GCA_009779515.1 Symbiobacteriaceae bacterium | reverse complement strand
TAGGGCGACGCCACCTTCGGCAGCAACATAAATTGCCTCTAAACTGCTATTTCCGCCCACATGAACGACACCAATAACCCCGCCTTCCTCGGCAGCAATAAAGTTGGCAGCATCACCGTCATTGACATAGGCCGAAACCACAAAGCCTTCGACCACAATTAGCGCCGCCTCGGAAGTTAAAACAATGGTTTCGGTTTCACCGGAAAAGACTAAGTTGTGATGCAAGGCAATTTGTTCGATCTGACAATCGTAAACCTCCAGGTAGATAGGCAGATTGTTATCTTCAGCGGCTGGGGGTGCGTCAATCTCCACCGAGGCTACCCGTACCTGATGTAAGACCACAACTGCTCCCGAACCGCTTTGGATGGTAAGAGTGCCGTAGATAACGACATTATCGAGAATGATGACACTCTCATCTACTTCAGACGTGATAACCACAGACCCCTGGACAACAGCATTTTGCAATACAGTTCCTGGTTGACGCAGGTAAACCGTCCCGGTGGCTGGATCATACTCCGGGCGAGCGCCCCAGATAGCGCCCTCGGCGGTGCCGTCGGTAAAGTTGGTGGAGAGCAGTCCCCCTATGGCACCCAGGATAAGAAGGACACGACAAATGATTTGGCCATACTTTTTCATATCTTTTCACTCCCTCGCACTGCTTTAGCAGCGCCACAATTTGGCTACGAATATTTTTCGCAGTTGCTCCTCAGTTTCCTCCCAGGAAGCACTATTATCTATAACAACATGAGCTTTTTTTCTTTTTTCGTCTAACGACATTTGCGCCTCCAGGCGCTGCCTGGCTTCTTCTGGCGAGAGGCGATCCCGCTCCTGCAGGCGCCGCAGTTGCACCTCCCGGGGAAGCCAAACACACCAGATGCTATCGACCAAGTACTCCAGCTCAGCCTCAAAAAGGAGGGGAATGTCCAGCACCAAAGGGAGCTGTTGTAGGCTCTCCTGCCGATACTCGGCAATTTTTTGCTGCAGCCGCTGCACCACCGCCGGGTGGATAATAGCGTTGAGCTGCTGGCGAGCTGCGGCATCGCCAAAGATAAGCTGACCCATTAAGGGGCGGTTAAGGGCACCATCGGGAAGGAGATACTCGGCACCGAAGGTAGCCTTAATCTGAAGCAGCGCCTCTTCCCCAGGAGCTACCACCTCTCGGGCAAGCAGATCGGCATCCTGGGTAGGACACCCTTGCCCCCTTAGCCAACCCAGGACGGAAGACTTCCCGCTGGCAATGCCACCGGTTAAGCCAATAACCCACATATAAATTCCACCTTCTTACGGCTTAGCGCTGGCATACCGGGCAAAAATGGCTACCCCGCCCCTGCACGGTAATGCGCTCCAGGGGAGTGCCACAAAGAGGGCAAGGCTTACCCTTTTGTCCGTAGACCCGCCAATGCTCCTGGTAGCTGCCTTTTACTCCATCGATATTGCAGTAGTCCCGCATGGAGCTTCCTTTATAGTTTATAGATTCTTCTAAAACTACCCGGATATGGTGTAACAGATTAACTGCTTCATCTTCCGTTAAATCCCGGGCGCTGCGTTTGGGGTGAATCCCTGCCAAAAACAGAGCTTCATCGGCATAAATATTGCCCAGACCGGCGATAATATCCTGGCGCAACAGCACCCCTTTAATGGCGCCGGAGTGCCGCTGACAGCGTCGCCATAACTCCTCTCCCGTATAAAGGGGGTCGAAAGGTTCTGGTCCCAAAGCGACCAAGGTGGGATCTTCCGCTATATCCTCTTGGTAACGCACTTTACCAAAACGGCGAGTATCTACATAACGCAACTGCTTACCGGAAGCCATGTGGAGAAGGACATGGGTATGAGGCATAAGGGGAGTATCTTTCGCCGTTACCCAGTGGAGTTGTCCGGTCATGCGCAGGTGAACCACCAAAAGGCCTGCTCTTTCCCCCTGACGCTCCAGCTCTAGCAGCAAATACTTCCCTCTTCGCTTGATCTGAGACAGCAGGCACCCGGTGACCTTCCCGGCAAAATCCTCCGGGGTACGGGGCTGAACCACCTTAGGATGCAGCACAGTTACCTCTGCGACTTGCTCCCCGGCCACTCGCTCCTGCAGAGCACGACAAATAGTTTCCACTTCCGGCAACTCCGGCACCATCTTCACTCCTCTACTCGCTAGATAGCGGGACGATTACCATCGTCCCCTACGAAATGACCGCTGCTACATTGAAACAACCTAATCGTCGTGTAACCGTGACTTATTAGTCCCTGCACCATTTTGGCGATGGGTTTTCGTAGGGGCAGATGGCAATCTGCCCGTTGATGTGGAGTAGAAGCCCGTTTCTATCATGCCATGGGTGAACGCAGTTCATGGGCTTCTACCTACTTAACTGCGTACCAGTTCTCGCCTATACCTATTTCCACCTTCAGGGGGACTGCCAAGGAAATAGCCCCTTCCATAGTTTGACGCATCAACTCACATAGCAGTTCCACTTCCTCGGGCGGCGCTTCACATAATAAATCGTCGTGCACCTGCAACAGCATTCTACTCTTCATACCCCGGGAGCCTAAAGTCTCCTCCAGACGGAGCATCGCCAGCTTAATGAGGTCGGCTGCACTTCCTTGGATCGGGGTATTTAAAGCAGCTCGTTCGGCATAGTTGCGCAAAGCGCTGTTCCGGCTGTGAATTTCCGGCAAATGGCGACGCCGGTGAAAAATAGTAGTCACAAAACCTTGCTCCCGAGCGGAAGCCACCAGTTGCTCTTGATACGTCTTTACCCCCGGATAGCGCTCAAAGAAGCGCTGCATAAAATCTTTAGCTAAGCTTCGGCTTATGCCTAACTGCTTGCCTAAGCCATAATCGGAAATGCCGTACACCACCCCAAAGTTTACCGCCTTAGCTAAGTTCCTTTGGGCAGAGCTAACCTCCTCCAGGGGGACACCAAAAACCTCGGAAGCGGTGCGGCGGTGTATATCCTGCCCCTGATGATAAGCATCAATTAAGCGAAGATCCCCGGAAAGGTGGGCCAAAATCCGCAGTTCAATTTGCGAATAATCAGCCGAAACCAACAACCAACCCGGCTCCCCTGGTAGGAAGGCGCGTCGGAGCAGACGCCCTTCCGGCTGACGTATAGGAATATTTTGCAAGTTAGGGTCGCTGGAGGAGAGCCGTCCGGTGGCGACCACCGTTTGGTGAAACGTGCTGTGTAAGCGACCATCTTCTTCCACCAGAGGAATAAGCCCCTCCACGTAAGTGCCCACCAACTTGGCTAAAGAGCGGTAACGCAGTATTAACCCTACCACTTCGTGCTTGTCACGCAACTCCTCCAGCACTTCGGCATCGGTGGAGTACCCAGTTTTCGTCTTCTTCCCTCCGGGTAAGCCCAGCTTGTCGAAGAGCAAGGCGCCCAACTGCTTGGGGGAGTTTAAGTTAAAGCTTTCCCCCACCGCCTGATAAGCCTGCTGCTGTACCTGCTCCATCTCCCGGGCGAACTCCTGCCCTAAACGAGCCAGTTCCCCGGTATCTACTTTAATGCCTCTCTCCTCCATCTGCTGCAATACCTGGGAGAGTGGAAGCTCCACCTCCCGGTACAAGGCGGTTAAGGCTAAATCCTCCAACTTCTTCTGGATAAAAGGGGCTAGAGCCAGCAACTGTTGCAACTCCTGGAGCAGCTGAGCAGCAGGCTCCCCCGGTGCCTCCTGGGTAAGATCCGGATGGGTAAGGGTGAGAAAGCTCTCTGCCAGGTAGCCTAGGTTAGGGTCGCGCCCTGATTCACTTAAATAAGCCATCAGCGCCAGATCTTCCGCCCTAGCCAGGGTAACCCCTAGCAGATGAGCAAGCTCCTTGCCACGCCAGGTGATAAAGCTCCGTTCCTGCAATAGCCTGCCCAGTAGGTGTAACTCCTCCCGGGAGAGCCTTGCCCGCACCGGCTCTTCTCCGACAAAAGCGAAAGCAAGGTTAGCCTCGGCTACCCGCCAAGGAGGAGGGTGCCCCTTAGGTAACCGCCAGATAAGGGCCAGTAGCTCCTTAGATGCCAAAGCGCTCAGCAACCAGGGGAACTCTACCTGAGCCACGTTGCTCGCCGCCTCCGAGGGTAACGCCACTTCGTCAAAGAGGGTTAAAGGCTCTGGAGCAGCCCTCTCCTTTGGTTCGATCACCGGCATTCTGCTAAGTAACTGATTTAGCTGGTAACGTTGGTAAAAGGCTGCTAAAGCTTTATAGTCCGGCGCCTGGCGCCGCAAATCTTCCAGCTCGCAAGCTATAGGCACCTCTCTGGCGATGTGCGCCAGCTGGTAGCTAAGGCGTGCCTGATCGGCATAGGTTACTAAATTTTGCTGCACATTCTTCAGCTTGGCGCTTTGGGGGTTAGCCAGAACTGCTTCCAGACTACCCCAGCTCTGCAGCAGCTGTAAAGCGGTTTTCTCCCCCACTTTAGGCACGCCGGGTATATTATCCGAAGTATCTCCCATGAGGGCTTTAAGGTCAATAAGCTGCCCCGGGGTCAGCCCTCCGTACTGAGCAGCTACTTTAGCTTCGTCGTAAATATCCAACTGGCGCACCCCACTGCGGCTGGCATAGAGTACCTTAACCTGGGGTGCCACCAACTGAAAGGAATCTCTGTCCCCGGTTACCAGCAAGGTTTCCACCTGCTGGGCAGCAAAGCGCGCCGCCAAAGTACCCAGAACGTCGTCAGCTTCGTAACCGGGGGAGGAAACAACGGGGATCTGCCAGCATGCCAAAAGCTCGGCGACTAAATCTATTTGGGAGATAAGCTCTGGAGGCATCTTTTGGCGGGTGGCTTTATAGTCCGGGTAACTTTGATGGCGAAAGGTAGGTTCCGGCAAGTCGAAAGCCACTGCCAGATATGCCACCGGATAATCCTGCTCTAGGCGTAGGAGCATACCGGCAAAGCCGTGGACGGCGTTAGTATAAACCCCCGCGGTGCTGGTAAGCAGCGGAGTGCCAAAAAAAGCTCGGCTGATAATCGAGAAACCGTCGATAACCATAGCACGCATAGAAAACCACCTCCCAGACAAGATTTTACCCCAAGACGCGCAAGCATCCTACGGTGCCGGTGATCAACCCTAAAGCTCATTATTTTTATTCGCTTTGTTAGGTATGGTATCCTTTTAGTATTGCTATTAGACGAAAAATACGGTAGTATAGTAGTAAGTCAAAGCTACCCTTGAAGCAGCCGTGATCATGGCATTTAGCGTTGACAAGACTCTGATTAAAATGGAGGTATTTAAGTGAAAAGCTACACTTCTCGTAGAATCACTATCTTAGTAACCGTCTTTATCTTAGGCTTGGCAATCATCATCACCACCTCCACCGTGGTATCCCGGCGTTTCTTAGTGAGAGAGGCTTTGGAAAAAATTGGTAGCAGCACCGAACTGGAAGCTATGCGACTAAATCACTGGTTTGAAGACCAACTCCAATTTATCGAAACCTTGGCTCTCGATCTCGCCTTCAACTCCGACCAAGATTTAACTCCCCAGGAGATTGAACGCTTGCTGGCGAGCCATTTTCGCATTAGAAAAGACTTGCTTGCCCTCTACCTGGGCTTGCCCAACGGCACGGCTCTCTTCGACAAGCCGGTCTCCATAGACTTTAATATCTGGAATGCCACCACCCGTCCCTGGTATCGTTCAGCTCAAGAAAACCCCGGCAAAGTACAAATTACCCCGCCCTATGTGGATTCCAACACCGGGGAGATGTGCATTACCTTCTCCCAGGCGGTTTATAACTCCAACGGCACTTTGGCGGGGGTTTTAGGGAGCGATGTCCTCCTCAACACCCTACAGGATATTGTCCGGCAGTCTAAGGTAAGCGAGGGTGCTACCGCCTTTTTAATAGATGGCAACGGCAACATTTTGGTCCACCAGGATTCCCAGTACAACCCTACCGACCAAGGGTCTCATAGGCTCAACCAAATAGAAGATGGGCGCTTCACCCCTCTACTCGCTATGAACGGTCTGGCAGATGAGCACAGCCTTATCCGCTTCGCCGATGGCATCTACCGTTATGTGCAAACGCGTCCTGTCCCGGTCACTAACTGGCGTTTTTACACCACGGTGCCAGAAAGCGTGGTTACCGCCGCCACCACCACCATGCTCCTGCTCAATGTGGTCACTGCTGCCATAGTTATTATCATCGCCCTGGCGGTTTCCTACCTGGTGGCTCGGGCTATGAACCAGCTGCTCCAGGGAGCTTCCCTGGATCTTACCGCCGCTACCACTAATATCCTCACCGCCTCGGACAGCCTCCTCTATTCCTCGCAAGCGCTATCCGACAGCAGTTTGCATCAGGCTTCGACTATTGAAGAAACTTCGGCTATCATGAACGGGACTGCTGACATGGTCGCCCAAAACAACGACCATACCCGCCGTATGCTGGAGCTCACCAACCGGACTGCCGGTAATGTGATCAACGGCACGGAGGATATCACCAGCCTTACCGATTATATCGCCCAGCTTTCGGTCTCCGCCGCCGAAATTTCGAAAATTATTGACACCATTCAAAGTATTGCCATGCAAACCACCATCCTGGCGCTAAATGCCTCCATCGAAGCTGCCCGCGCCGGAGAGACCGGGCAAGCCTTTGCTGTAGTTGCCGATGAAGTACGAAGCCTGGCAAACCAGAGTAACGAAGCCTTAACCCATATCACCAGCATCATCAACCACAACTTGGAGATGACTCGCCTTTCCACGGAAAGCTCCGCCAAAGCCAACCTCTCCTTCTCCACCATCTCCCAGGAGATTCGCGAAATTGAACGGCTTGTCTCCCTTATTGCCACCGCCAGCGAGGAACAGGCTCTGAGTATCACCCAAATCAACTCCGCCATCTCCCAGATAAATAGTGACACCCAAAATAACGCTGCCATTTCCCAGGAATCGGCCGACCACGCCGATACTCTCCAAGTGCAAGCCCGCACCCTAAGCACCTTGTCCGAACGCATTAAGAGCTTAGTAGGGGGGTAAACCCAGGTGAACGAAATAGTTATCCGCCAGGCTACCCCAGTAGATATCCCGCTCCTGGAAGGGATTCTTTTAGATGCTGTGCATTGGGTAGCTGCAATAGGGTATAAGCAGTGGAGCCCCCGGGAAGTTAGCTGGGAAAACTTGAGCAAAAGTTTTAGCATCACCGACTTTCACCTAGCCTTTGGGCAAGGGCAGCCTGCCGGTTGTATGGCTTTAGTCGACTACGACCCCTACTTTTGGCCTGAGGAACCCCGTGGCAACTCCCTCTTTCTGCACAAGCTGGCGGTAACCCAAGCAGCGCGCAAATCTGGCGTCTCCAGTGCTATGATGGACTACTTTAAAGCCGAAGGGAAAGCTCGCGGCGTTACTGCTATTCAGCTGGAGACTAACGCCGATCGCCCCAAACTAACCGCCTTTTACGAAAGTCACGGCTTCGTTTTTGTTAAAATGCAACATACAAAAAACGAGTTTCGCGACCTCCAAACCGCCTTTTATAAGTATGAAATTGTTTACTAAACAAACGTAACTATAAGGAGGTTCTACCATGTCTGTGATCCGAGAGTATGAGGTAACCACCAGAAACCGCAGTGACCTGGAACACAATGAAACCGTGCAGGAGCTTGAAGCTAAGCTCTTAGCGGCTCCTTACGACGGCGATCTCTGGATGGAGCGAGGACTGGCTCTCTCCCGGCAGTCCCTGTACCGCTCCGCCGTAGAAAGCTACTCCCGCGCCATTGCCCTTAACCCTTTCAAAGGTATTTACTACCGCCACCGCGGACATCGCTTCCTCTCCATCCATCGCTTCGAAGATGCCTGTGCCGATTTCACCATGGCTTCCCGCCTCATCCCCGACAACTGGGATGTGTGGTACCACTTAGGGCTTTCCTGGTTCCTCCTTGCCGACTACGCCCAGGCTCACCTCGCCTACCGCCGCTGCCTGGAGCTGACCAACAGCGACGATAAGCTCATTGCTATTGCCGATTGGCTCTGGATTACCCTAAAAAGGCTGGGGCTGGAGGAGGAAGCCCAGGAGCTGTTGGGCAAAATTAACAGCTCTATGGATCCCGGGGAGAATATAGCCTACTTTAACCGCTTGCATGTGTACAAAGGGGAAATGCCCCCGGAGAGACTGCTTGAAGGTGAAGGCACAGCCATAAATATCGTCACCATGGGCTTTGGCTTAGCCAACTACTACCGCCTTAGCGGCGAGAAGGCCAAAGCTCGGGAGATGCTCCAGGAGGTTATCCGCCAGGGCGATGTCAACAATATCTTCGGCGCCTTTGGCTACCTGGCAGCTATGGTGGATTTAGAGCGCTGGGAATAACCGCAAAGTTCATATATTTGCGACAGTTAGAGCGCCACATCCGCCAGTGGAGTTACTCCACTTGCTGGGTGTGGCGCCTTTACGTTTGGGGCTAGGTTTCAGATAGGGGGTATCCGGCGCCAGATCCCTTTTTGCGGTGTAGCAGCTCATAGGTTATACTCCCCTCAAGAGGTTGGCCAACACTCTTAAATACCAAAAAAAGGAGGAGACGAAATGCTACGTCAGAACGCCCCCACACGGCTCACTATGAGACTGCAAACCGGCTTTGACACCGAAAAAGGCGTGCCCATTGTTAAAGCCTATTCTTTCGGCAATATTGCCGTTAATGCCAGCGACGAAGCCCTTTTCAGCCTGGCAAGCACTCTGGCCGCTCTCAGCAGCTTCCCCCTTCGTGCTCTAGTGCGCACCGATACTGCTACCCTGTCGGAATAGCTACCCCTACCCCATCTCCTGGAGATGGGGGTTATCCCCAAACAGAAAGGAGGATCATGGATATGACCAGACTTATGCTTACCTTCGTCAACGGCTCTGGCAACCGCGTTTCCCTGAGCATACCCGAGCCGAAACCCAACCTTACCGAAGCTGAAGTAGTTAATGCCATGGAGGAAGTGGTAGCCACTGGCATCATCAAGCCCGGTGGCAGCAGCCTTGTAGCGCCCCATTCCGCCAAGATAGTGGATAACAACACTACCGTCGTTCATCAAGTCTAGCACCAAGCACCAGCCCCGCGAGCAGAGAGGTAAATACCTCCTTGCCCGCGGGGCTTTTGGGGTAGAAGCCCATGAACTGCGTTCTCCCATGACATGATAGATGCGGGCTTCTACTACACCACGCGACCGCGTGGTTCTGGAACGTAGTTCCTGTAAGTGTAAACAAAGCTATGCTTACGAGACCCGGGGTCCCCGCGCACGTGTGCGTGGGGTGGGAGTCTGGGGTTGGGGGCGGGTAGCCCCCATTTATAGGTAAAATGCTCAGGCTGTTCAGACAAAAGTGCTCCCCCCGGTTACAGTGAGAGAACAGTGTCCCTTGCCGACACCGCCAAAGGTTAACCTGCTGAAAACTCTAGCTTAACAGCCCAAGAAGGTGATGTGATAGCCATGAACCTCTCCCAGACTCTGGCTCCTCTGCGCCGCCAGGTGGTGGCGCTAATACCTGTTTATGAGGCTAACGGAAAAAACGTAACCCGGCTCTATACCCGTCAGGGGGAAATTCACACCCTGCCTAACCCCGTGGCACGGGTTCTCGAAGCATACCTGGATTTATGGGGGTTAAAGGCAGCAGTTATCCGGCGCACTTATGCTGATGACGAGCCAACAGCTCGCATCTCCCCTCTGGCGCTACAAGCTCACCATACCCTGGTACCTTTGAAGGCTCGCCTCCCTTACGGCAAAAGCCACCATGCCTACGGCTATCTGGAGTCGGAAAGCCTACAGGGGAACGGTATACCTACCCTACAGCAGAGCCTGCAGCTTACTATTGCCTCTTTCACCCTGGAGGTGCTCAGCACTAAACGCCATGTAGCCGCCATGCGCAAACGAGCCTACTACGCTGCTCAGCGCTACCTAGAGTTAAACCCAAGTTCAGCTAACCACTTTGAGCATATTCGCAGTTTAAGTCAATGGGTAGAAGCGCAGCAAGCACTCTTGCAGCAATTTCCCCGGGTGGCTTAGCCAAGTCTCTGTCCAGTTTTAAAACTCGCAGAAGCCCAGCAGCCGGTAGAGCTTAAGATACTCGAAAACCGCTTCCCGATCGCCACCCTGGCATTCGAAAATAACCATATCGGCAATTTCGTCAATACTCCGCTTACCGTCTATAAGATATTGGATAACGTTGGCAGCGGTGGAAGCGCCGTGCTTGCGACCCCAGTTCTCGTTGTAATCTCTTAAAGCCGCCTGCTTCTCCGGGGTGGTAGCATGTTCGGCTATGCCAATAATCACTGCCTGGGAGGTGCGCTTAGGCACTGCCGTGTATGAGCGCTTCCCAGCCGGTGCTTCGCAGATAGCATAGGCTTTTTGTAAAGCGGCGCTGGTGGTTTGCAACAGCTCACCAAAAGCAGCCAACTGAGCTTCCAGCTCGGCAGTAGGGGGAAGAACTTCCTTAAAGGTAAGAGTAGCGGCGCTAAAGTAGTCGGTAACAATTTTCAGAGCGGTAGCTGGTGGCAACAGCTCCCCGGAAGCAAAAGTGGCAAGAGCTTGTAACGCCATCTTGGTATAGCTTTGCAGCATTTCGTCCAAAATTGGACGCACTTCACCAGCTTCTAAATTGCTCAGCAGGTAAAGATAGGAAGCAGCCAGAGCGCTGGACTTAGCAATAAGGTGGGGAGATATTTTGTCCATGGTGTCGCCACCAGTATGGTAAAAGACATCGGCGTTTTGCCCCAGTTGCGGGCAAGGGATATTGATCAGAGGGTCGGAGAGGATTATCTGGTCGCTCCCTCCGGAAAAGCCTACCCGCGCCGAGTTAAACATAGGCAGAGCCGCCCCGGGGCTGCCGCTGGAGACTTCCTTTTTTAATTCTTCTAAAATAAGCCCCGCTAGGTCGGCGATATAGGAAGGGGTAGAGATAGGTAGCCCTACCAGTTTGAGAGGACCATAGCCCAACTCCTGCTTGCCTCCTACCATATCCAGGTTAATAGCTCCTTTAATCTTCCCTGGACGGTAGTGATCGGAAAGGTAAGGCATGGTGCCGGTAAACTCCGCCATCAAAATAATTTTAAGGGTGCGTTTTAGCGGCTTGAGCTTGCCTTGCTGCAGCAGTTTGGCTAAGACACTTATCGCTTCCATGTTGGCAGCACAGCCACTGGCGTTATCGTTAGCGCTTTGACGAGGATGGCAGAGGTGAGCTAGGGCCCACACCTCTTCGTCGCTCTCCCCAGGTAAGGTAGCTTCCACCACATCCAAGTGCCCGTCCACCACCTGAGCATCCACCAGACAGGTAGCTTGGGGATACTTCGCCTTGCTGGCATCAGCTTCGTGTTCCGCCAGCATCCGCTTACAGAGAGCCGCCAACTGATCCCCCTGACGAGGGGTGAGAGAAAAGCCAAAAGGCATACTCTCCGGCGCCTCGGTATACCAAAAAGCTACATAGCGGTTGATATCATATTGGTCGTGCCTGGTGCGAGCATTGCGGCTCTCCATAACCAAGTCGGTAATGACCCCCAAGGCTCCTCTTTTCCCCATAGCCCAATCCAGATAAGGGTTATGGGCATCGCGCACAAAAATAATTTTCCCTTTAAGGTCAATATCCCCGTACAGTTCCTCTTGAGGCCCCTTATCCAACAGCACAATATCCAAAGGGGTGTGGCTGTAATCGCAAGGGCCGCTACGCTGCATCACCGAAGTGGCAGCTACCCGAAAATCTGCCAGCTCCCAGTGGTAGGGCGCTACTAAAGTTAGCTCCGCATGACGTAGGTTCCACTCGGGGAACACTTTGCGTCCTAAGTAGTCAATACCGTATGCCGAAGGGTAGCTGAGAACCTGGGCTTCAACCCCGTTAGCTTTAAGCACTCCGGCAATGTAGTGGGCAGCATCCCTGTGTCCTTGAGAAGCTTGGATGCGGTGATGACGGGCGATGCCGCCGGTGTAATCCAGCAACCGTCCCGGCGAGATATGCTCGGCGATAAGTTGAATCTTCTGCTGCATAGTTTTTACCTGCCTTTCTAATCTGGCGACAGCTCCCCCTGGCAAAACCAGGGGTTAACGCCGCATTTGATAAAAGGGGCTACCCACCCCCAAGAGCCTTTAAGGAGACCTCATCTGTTGTACTCGTATTTTCGACGGTAGCAGCACTTTTCCTCCTCAATAACTCCCACTCTAACGGAACCACTTTTGCAGTTTAAACTTCAGCAGCACTGTTGAGACACAAGGAGTAAAGATAACCTATAACGAATTTACCATAAAGTAAGTATAAGATTCTCCGCCCCAAACCTACCAAGACTACTGCGCCTACAGCAGTCCTTAAGAGGCATCTATATTCCTTTAGGAGGGTGATACCGTATGTCAACATCGGAAGCTTGGGTCTACAAGCTACGCCGGGAATTTCCTGTCGCCACTAAGTCGACCTTTTTAGACATTGCCTACGAAAACTGCGGCGCTACTTTTACCCGACAGGCTTTAGAGCAGTATTTGCAGGACTGGAGCGACACTTCTCCGGGAGTGGTTAAAGCTGGCGGCGAAGGCAAGGGAAGGACTATGGAGGTAGTGGCTGTCACCCGTGACCATATAGCCAGGCTCCTGGGAGGGGTAGACCCCAGCCATATTGCCTTTACTAAGAACACCAATGAAGGGATCAACGCCGTGTTACAAGGCTTTCCTTTCCAGACTGGGGACAATGTTATCACCTTTCGGGATGAGCACCCCTCGGTGATTATGCCCTGCCTTCATCTGGCACTCCAAGGGGTGGAGTGCCGCATTGCCGAAGCCGATGATGGCGTCTCTCTTATCCCGGAAAAACTCCTTAGCTACGCCAATGAGCGCACACGCTTTATCGTCATCAGCCATGTGCAATCTCGCACCGGCTATAAAATCGACTTAGAGCATCTGGCTGCTCTTTGCCGGGAAAGAGGTATCTACCTGTTGGTGGATGCCATTCAAAGCCTCGGTTTCTGCCCTTTAGATGCGCAAGCCTGGAGGGTTCACGGGGTAGCTTCAGCTTGCTACAAAGGTCTACTGGGTATTCATGGTCTTGGCTTTCTTTATACAGCTCCCGAACTTCTCCAGGAGCTTACCCCTGTCTTTGTCGCCTCCAACCGAGCTATTCGCCTGGACTTAGCTAAGCCTGGTCTTACCTTTACCCTCCCTAGCGATGGGCGCAAGCTGGAGAATAGCACCTTGAACTTTATCGGTATCTATGTCTTGTTGGAAGCGCTGCAACGGATTGAGCGTATCGGTATAGATAACATTGCTCATCATATCAGCTATCTCCTGACTAAGCTCTATACAGGATTAGACGCTCTAGGCTACTCTGTGATTACTCCCGGTGACGCCAAGCACCGTTGCCATAGCCTGGCGCTAGCCGACTCTACCCCGGAAAAGCTGTACGCACATTTTTTAGAGCAGGGTGTTTTTGCCAGCCTCAGCGGCGGGCGCTATCTGCGCCTCTCGGTAGCACCTTTCAATACAGAGGAAGATATAAGCGAAGCTCTGCGGGTAGCTGCCCTCTACCCCATAGCGCCTTAAGCTACCTAGGCAGTTTCTTAGATTTATAGCCACGACACTAAGAGCCACCTCGCCACCGGCCGCCTCTCCTCCAGCTATAGCTGGGGGTAAGGGTTAGACGGTAAGCGGGGTGGCTCTTGCTATACCCGGAGTGGAGTAGAAGCACGCATGTATCATACTCTGGGTGGTGAACGCAGCTCAGGGGCTGGCTACTCGGATTGCACCGGCTAGGTATGGTGGAGATAGTATGGGCTAGCTACTTTAGTTTCGCCCAATCTTGTTGGAACTGTATTATACCGCTGGTCGTAAGTGGATGCAGCAGCATTTGCTGCAAAACACGTAACGGCACCGTGGCAATATGGGCCCCGGCTTTAGCTGCCTCGACGACATGCTGGGGGTGCCTTATACTGGCGGCAATTATCTTGGTTTCTATACCATGCAAGCTAAAAATCTCAGCAATTTCACCAAGGGTTGCAATACCATTATGCCCTATGTCGTCTAACCTTCCCACGAAAGGGGAGACAAAGCTGGCACCGGCTGCCGCTGCCAGCATAGCTTGGGGAGCGGAAAAAACCAGGGTAGCGTTGGTGCGTACACCCTTGCCCTTTAAAATGTGCATAGCCTGAAGAGCCTCGGCAGTTAAGGGAAGTTTAATAACTATTTGCTCCATGTTAACAGCTGCCAGAGCCAAAGCCTCTTGCACCATAGCGTCGCTTTCCTCGGCAAGAACCTCGGCGGAAATTGGGCCATCTACCAGAGAGCAAATTCTTTGCAACAACGAGGTAAAATCTCCCACACCTTCTCGGCTTACCAGACTGGGGTTGGTGGTAACACCACGAATAACTCCCCAACTGGCAGCTTTTTCTATCTCGACAATATTGGCAGTATCCAAAAACAGCTGCACTGCTATTCCTCCTTTACTATATATTCCCAGGTGCCACTAACTTGCTAACCAGGCGTTTGCAAGCCAGGCACCGGCAAATCAGGCTTACCAAAGAAAGCCACCCCCCCACCAATTTGCTCTATCCAGCGGCGCTAGCCTAGGGTAGGTGGCAAGGGATGAAGGGGTGGCTGGTTTTAGCCACGTAGGCTAAGAGACTGTGACGCTTATGAACTTATAAGCTTAACTTAGGTATTTCACCTTTTAGGCGACGCGTCTGGGACTGTGAGTCCCATACAATATAGGCAGCGTTAAAACTACCGGCTAATCTACCAGAGTGACTGGCACAGTAACTACGGTGCCGATGTCATCATCGCTGGCTTCGTAGGTTCCCACATATTCGTCATCACCCACGGTGAAGGTGATAGTGTATTCTTCGCCCTCGTCCAGAAGATAGCTACCATCATCTTCCACATCTACCTCTTCACCTTCACTGTCTTTTACCACGATAGCGCTGGGTTTAATGGCTTCTCCCTCAAAGGTAAATGCGAACTGTACTCCTTCAAAGCTCTCGTCTTCTACCAGGGTAACCACCACAGTAACTACGGTGCCGATGTCATCATCGCTGGCTTCGTAGGTTCCCACATATTCGTCATCACCCACGGTGAAGGTGATGGTGTATTCTTCGCCATCTTCCAGAAGATAGCTACCATCATCTTCCACATCTACCTCTTCACCTTCACTGTCTTTCACCACGATAGCGCTGGGTTTAATGGCTTCTCCCTCAAAGGTAAATGCGAACTGTACTCCTTCAAAGCTCTCATCTTCGGCAATATTCCAGGCAAAATCAGCTTCATACTCGTCAGTTGAAACAACGCCATTTAGCTGAACAGTAATAGTACCTTTCAAGTAACCATCTTCGTCATTAGTGGGTTCACCATAACCATTATTATCTATTGCTATGCAGATATCGATGGTATCTGTGATTGCCACGACGATTTTGCCCAGTTTGGAAGTATCATCATCAACAGGGATACCTGCTATTTCGGCTAAATAGGCAAGGATTTCGGGTAAGAAGGGGTAATCTTTAAATTTGTCATCTTCGCTTCCCTTTGTGCCAACGGGAAGGAGCAAAACTCCACCGAAAAGTTCTCCGTCGGTACCCTTCTCTTTTCCCTCCAGGTAATCCTCAATCAGAGCTAGCAGGTCATTTGCCTCTGCAGGGTCGCCAACTTCCTTCAGTAACTTCACAGCGTCATCAAGCTTCGCCTTGACGTCGTAGGCAAGGGCAGCAGCCTCGTCCGGCAAAGTGCCGATCTCGGTTTTGATGGCCTCGACAGCTTCTTCATATTTGCCCCAGCTATCGGCAGTGTAGTCATCCTTATCGAGTTTGAGTTTAGCAATTTCGGCATCGAGTTTCTTTAACAGTGCGGCTTTAAGGTCTGCCAAGGACATGGAATCTGGTCCTTCTTTTTCGATGAGGATAATAGTAGTATCGTCACCTAATAAAGCCTTGCCCTTACCTGCAACTCGGGTGACCAGTAAGCTGGCGACAAAAGGTTCACCCTCTTCGAGCACTTCTACAGACAGTCCATCTAGTGCGACGGTTAGTTCGGCATCCCCTATATTGCCACTAAAAAAGAGTAAATCAGAGGTTTTGGTTGAGGCTTCCCATCCTCCTTCGAATTCCAGCTTAGCGTCTCCTTCGATCCCCCAGGGAATGATCCAGCGAACCCCATCCCACTTGGTATCCGGACTTGCCACCGCTTCAACATGGTAGGTGGAAGGTTCTGTACCACCGCCCACGCCATCAGGAAGCTCATTTATAGCCAGATAGTCTCGCTTGGTAAGAACCTCCATTAACTCAGCGAGTCCTGCTCCCGCGATCTCAGGCTGTCCTGGAACAGATGCGTCAAACCAACTATCCAATGTTCGATTCCAAAAATATAGCTTGACATTACCATCTCTTACTGAGGAGGCACCATATAGAGTATCCAGAAAAGATGGAGGAATATTGGTTCTATAACTGCCGATAAGGTATCCATTCCTATTTCCAAAAAAATCTCCCACATTGCTGGGATCCAGTGAGGCAGCTGCTACTTGAAAATCAAGTGAAAAGGATAAGCCAAAGGCGGCTACTAGAAAGACAGCTATTATCTTTGTTACCAGTTTGCCTCTTAGCAAGTAATTCACGACTCCTTCCATTAAACTAGCTAGTAAATTAATCGTTCTGGTTTAGCCTATACCTACCACCGGTGAGCGCCCAAAATGTCTTCTTATCTATTAGAAAAGCCAAGTCAGGCGTTCACCAGCTACGGTTATTACAAGCTAAAACTACTTAAAACTATCTGCAATCAAGTTATTATCTTTAGGATAATCCGGATTTCTTACTTCTGCGGGAACTAACGTGCCTCGAATTATGTAAAATTTATCGTTCGGTGCATTAGCCCCCATGGAAATGTTGAAAATACTTGTAGAAGGGTCGATTGACGTATCGACCCAGTATGAACTCCCGTCATGCCAAGTTAATGCCGTAAAGTCGTCCATACTCGAGGGTACAAAACGAACTCCATCCTTCAACAGTTCAATAGTTACAGTAATGCCCAACCGAGATACTTGATCCCAAGTCCACACCGGAGCTGGCCAGGTGACGAAAGCCGGTGGAACATCCTCGTCCTCAAAACCTTCTTCTAGGTCGTAGGCAGCCTTAAAAGGAGCAAGACCAATATTAATGTCCTCAGTGACCTCACCGGAGAAGGTTATGGTAACTTTCTGGGGAGCGGTTTTGACGATGCTAACCAAGGTTAGGCCAGCATCAGCATAATCGTCTCCGCAGTCCAGATCCCACCAAGCGTTCACTTGACTATCTTTAAACACCGCTCCGGTAATATCGACCACAATAGTGCTCTCAACTTTGGCAGCGACGATAGTTGGACCTTGCACAGGCTCGCCGGTAATCTGCGTTACTTTAAACTCTAGGCTCTTAAAGAATTCGCCATCTTCCACTGGGATCCAAACAAAGAGATCCTGTATCGGCTTCTCGACTCCCGCTACCTTGCCACCAGTGCCAATAGCGGCAGGGGTAGACCCATCGTTACGGAAAACCAAATCGGTCCAGGCATAGCCAGTAGGAGGTGTGCCCAGGAAGGTAAGAGTTGTCGTGGTACCAGCGGTTTGCAGATAAGACGCTGTAATTCCGGTAGGGGTAGGAGCTCTGGAGGGTATAGCTACAGTAGCAGGTTCGCCCTCACCGCTTATATCGCCATCTTTAGCGATGCGCACATATATGGTCTTGCCTGCCAGATCTTTAAGACCATCATCGAGGGCTAAGTCTCCCCGCTTGTATCCAGTAGTTGACGATGTTTCGGAGTACTCCATATCACTGTGAATATAGCCGGTAAGCGACTCTTTGGCATAGTCGACTGTCAAGGTCGGAGCTGCCGCTTGCACGTAAACATTCACAATTTTTTCGGCGTTGTCCTCTAAATCGTAAAAGGTATTGGGCAAACGAGCTTCGATTTTGACTTTCCAGCTGGCGTTTTCCGTAGTGTTGGAAATGCCTTCCTCAGTGAGAATGATACGAATAACACTGTCGTCGGTACCCATTAAGCTATGGAGCAGCGCTTTGACATCGTTAGTTTCGTTGGCAAAAGCGCTTTCTATTTTTATGGGTGAAACGAGTTTGTCTAATAGTCCGGTAATTCTGCTACCCTGGGTGTAGGTAGCCGACCTATCGGTTGTAATGGTGGTAAGGCTCTGCAGAGGATCGGTTCCCTTAAGTGTGCCCAAAATGGTAACTTTGACAGTGTCATCCTTCAACAGGTTCAGGAAATCCCCCGTTGAGAGAACAAGAACAGCTTTTTCTGCTGCCGAAACCGTCTGGACATTGTCAGGGGTTACGCTCACTGTAGCATCTTTAATGAGTATGCTAAAGTTCTCTTTAATAAGAGTAGCTACATCGACAGGAGCGTTAAAGGTAACTTCTAACTTGGTTCCGTCATCTGCTACCGGCGAAACACTGGTAATCTTCAGCAATTCCACCGTGCGAGCGTATAAGTTGGTGGCACTGCGCACAGTATCGTTGGCGAAGCTCCACTTGGTTCCCGACATACTGCTGCTGGTGTACCAGCCATCGAAAGCCCAGCCGGAAGATGCCGTAATGCCGGGATCGCTAATCCTGCTGCCGGAGTTTACGGTTCTAGCCAGGTCGGTTCGCTCCACAAAATCTCCGGTTCCAGTTTTGATATAATACCGCACCCTATATGTAGTCGGGCTGGTGTCGCCACCGCTGCCGCCGCTACCGGGAGGAGGCTGGGGCACGTTGGGGTCAGCCGGGGTGGTGGCACCGGGAACCGTGGGGCTGGTGGGAATGGTTTCGCTAACTGTAGGAGGATCGGTAGGAGAGGTGGGATCTATCACCGGAGGAGGTGTGCCGCCAACTTGGTTGTCCCCTATGGTAACCGTGACCCCTTCATCGGTGATAAGGTTAGCAGGGTTGAAGTCCAAGTTGGAGCATACTTCCGAACCAATTACATGGGCGTGGAAGGAGCCCAGAGAGCCGGTTCCCTCAAACTTGCCGGGATACCAGGTTTCGATTTTATCCACCGCACCGGCGATAACAAAGGTGTCAAAGGCGCTTTTGTTGCCCAGATAGGCGCTGCCTAAGTTGCCATCAATATAGATTTCTCCGGTAGCTTTGCCGAGCAAGTTAAGAGCTGTAGCAAAAGCGCCTAGAGGAACTTCGAAGTCGCCAAAGATAGCATCTTCGTCTATAGTAATAATGGCGGAATTTAAGGCGTAGATTTTGTCAATGGAGCCGGAATGAATGTGAACGTGGAGCAACTGCTGACCGGCAACTACAGGTTTGTTAGCCCAAAGTTCCCCGGAGGCAAAGAAGCCGGTAAGATGGGCAGTGCTGTTACCGCCACCGGCTATGTAGGTACGACCTTCCACTTGTACATTATCCAGGAAAGCTTCTCCGTCGCTGACCCCCTCGGTGATATACAAACCACCTTTGATAGTGGCGTTGCTTAACGAGGAGCCGGCTTTGCGGATGGTGACATTGCCTTCATAGACCTTGTTATTAGCATTGACATTACCATCGATAATGGTGCCATAAACATTGTAAAGGCTTTGAGCAGTTTGGGCTCTGGTAAGGAGCGCTTTGGGATGGATGCCACCGTCCCAACCCCCTAAGTAACCGTGGTTAACCATGGCGATTAGGGAGCCTTTAGCCCAATCGGATATGGTGTCCAGATCGTTGAAGGAGGTAGTGCTGGTGGGTTCAGCTGTAATTTTCATGACCCGGGCGAGAATAGAGAACGCCTGCTCGCGGGTGACCGAGTCGTTGGGACCAACGCTACCGTCACCGTAGCCGGAGATAATGCCCATGTTCACCCCGATGGCGATATCGTTATAGAACCAATCGCCAGGAGTGACATCGAAGAAGGAGAGAGGACCAGTCTGGAAAAAGCCGAAAGCCCGGTTGACCATAGCTACAAACTGTGCCCGGGTTACAGGTTCGTCGGGACGGAAGGTGCCATCCTCGAAACCACCCATAATACCGTACTGTTTAGCTACGTCGATAACAGCTTCTGCCCAATGACCGGTGACATCGTCGATAGCGGCAGAAACAGCCATAATGCCACTACCTTCTAACTCGGGAACGGTGGCAGGAACCGGTTCTGCTGCTGAGGCAACACCAATGAGGGTGGAGCCAAAGAGCATAGCCAGTGCCATGAACAGTGTGACAACTTTGTGCTTCCAAAGAGAATGCACGCGCACGGCCTCCTTTTGTGGTAGATTGCGTTTTGGCAAGGGCAAGATATACCTAGGGCACCTGCCCGTTGTACCTGGTTCTGGTTGGTGACGGATACTGCGCCAGTCTTCACTGCCGATGGGCACTCACCTCCGTTAGTTAAAAGTACACTATAAAGCGGCGACAGCTACCGGTAATAGCAAGTCGCTGCTTATGTAAGTCCGCCTTAATAAGGAAATAAGTTCCATACAGCAATTACCCCTATGCAGCAATGAATGTGAGAAGAAGGCAAGCGGGGAGCTTCCCTTCTACGGTTGGGGGATGGGAACAACATAGCATACGTAGCCCAAGATTGGCAAGCCCTATTCGCCAAAATAGCTTTATCGGCTGGGAATGAGAGGCGAGTTACAGCTGACCATTTTATGCAATTTATGCTAGCCTTCTATTCGCCAACGATTGGGGAAACACCTTCTCCCAGGAAAAGGGGATTTCAAGAATATTAGTTTAAAAAACACTTCTTTCCGCAGCAACTGTTGCTTATTGTGACAGGGTTTGCTACAATGAAGCTGTAGTTGGATTATTTTTTATGAAGGGGCGTATTTTTTAAAAATGAAAAAATTAAAGCTATCTTCGGGACAGTTTACCTTTATGGCTCGCCTGGAAGAAGAAAAAAGCCCGGAGACCTGCAAGTGGCTCCTGGCTAAGCTGCCTTGGGAAGTAGAAATGGCGCATGTTTCCTGGAGTGGCAACGCCTGCTTTGCCAGCATAGGCAGCCAGGCATACGCGGTACCCTGGGAGCGACCGCTGCGGATACCTGCCAAGGGGGAGATTATTATCTACCCGGGAAATATTCCTCATTTGCAAATGGGCGGGGAGTTCTTTTTAAGCTGGGGTCCTTGCAGCATTGCCTGCCAAAACGGCAATTTAATGGGGAACTTGGTGCTGACTATTACCGAAGGGTTAGATAAGCTGGAAGAGTACGGCGCCCTAGTCCACTTTGGCGGACAGCAAAAGATGACCGTAGAGCTGGCGGATTAAGGAAGGTGTCGCCAAAGAGCGCACTCTTCAGCCTCAAAAGAGCGCCCCAGTTGGGCGCTCTTTTTAGTTTTCCTATACCCTGCCGTGGCGGACGCGGCTGCGTTCCTCGGCTTTCTTCGCGGCGTTAAACTGCTCTAGCTCGGCTAAGTAACCGGTAATACGGCGAATGTGGGCAATATCTTTGCTGCCACAGACAGGACAGCTTTTATCAATAAAGCCCTGGTACTGGCAGTGGCGGCAGCGGTCTACCGGAAAGTTGATAGACATATAGCCCATATCTGCCTGGCGCATAGCCTGGATAATTTTTTCCAGGGCGGAGAGGTTATCTTTGGGAGAGGCATCCAGTTCGATATAACTGATATGCCCGGCGTTACACTGGGAGTGGTAAGGCCCTTCCACACTTATTTTTTCCAGGATAGATATGCCGTATTCCACCGGCACATGGTAGGAGTTGGTATACCACTCTTTATCGGTGACCCCGGGAATGATACCGTAAATGGCTTTATCTTTCGCCACCAACTTGCCGGTAAGCCCTTCGGCAGGGGTTGCCAACAGGGAGAAGTTAAGGTGATACTGGCTGGAGGCTTCATCCAGGAGAGAGCGCATAAGGGTGATAACCCGGAGGCCAAAGCTCTGGGCGTCGGGGCTCTCCCCGTGGTGTTTCCCCACTAAAACCGTTAGCGCTTCAGCCAACCCGATAAAGCCCAGAGAAAGGGTGCCGTGCTTAAGGGTATCCCCTACCGTCTCCGTGGGGCGCAGCAGCTCGCTCCTCTTCCACACCCCTTGCATTAAGAAGGGGAAGTCCCGCTTCGTGAAGCCCCCTTGGTACTCCAAGCGCTGCATCAGCTGATGCACCCCAATGCGCAAATACTCCTCCAGCCGCACTAGGAAGATTCGGCTGGTAAGATTGGGTACCGGGAAGGGGTAGCGCCGCTGCAGCTCCTGGTAGGCAATTTCGATATCTTCGTCGTAGGTGGTGCGGCTGGCTTTAAGAGCAAGCCCCACCAGGTTTAAAGTGGTGTAAGAAACATTGCCTCGCCCGGAGCAGGTTTGCTCGAAGTCTGGAGAGTGGAGATCCCAAGAGACACGGGTGCGGCACCCCATGGTAGGGACATCTTCGGGAAAGTCCCGGTTAAAGCTGGCATCCTGGTTGACAAAGCTGGGGAAAAGGCGGGTGGAGCAAACCTTAAGGGCTAACTGGAAGAGGTCGTAGTTGGGGTCGTTTTTTTCGATGGACACCCCGGAGCGCATTTTCCAGATAATATTGGGGAAGATAGGCTGCTCGTGGCGACCTAAGCCATTTTCGTAAGCCAGAAGCAAGGTTTCGCTGGCTA
>WREE01000010.1 GCA_009779515.1 Symbiobacteriaceae bacterium | reverse complement strand
TGACCATTTTGATGGTAGCTGCAGCCATTAACGGAATATGCTCCAGCTTTTTGATATAAGGCTTACCTGCCATGTAGATAGTGATTTCCGAAATGTCACTAGCATGGTCTCCGATACGTTCCAGATCGGTGATCATCTTCAGAACAGAGGAAACAAGGCGCAGATCCTTGGCGACCGGTTGCTGTTGTAGGATAATCTCGATGCAAAGAGCTTCGATCTCCTTCTCTTTGGCATTGATTTCCGTGTCATAGAGTACCGTCTCCTGTGCCAGGGGCACATCTTGGTTGATTAGAGCTTGTACCGCATTGCCGATAACTAGCTTCACCTGCTCACCCATTTCCACTAATGCGGTATGCAGTCTCTCCAACTGATCGTCAAACTTTCTTCTCATACCTACCATCCTTTCTTCTGCAGTGGTTACGATTGGTATCCTTCGCTCTTCTGTCTGTCTGGCTGTTAGCCAAAGCGACCAGTTATATAGTCACTAGTCCGCTGATCCTGGGGATTGGCAAATATCTCTTTGTTCGGGGCTATTTCAATCAGTTCGCCCATTAGAATAAAGGCGACCCGATCACTGACCCGAGCTGCTTGCTGCACACTGTGGGGGGCTATGACCACGGTATAGCTTTCTTTTAAGGTGTGGAGGGATTCTTCAATTTTGGCTGTGGAAATGGGATCCAGACTGGCACAGGGGCGATCCAGCAGGATAACTTCCGGGTCTAGCGCCAGGGCACGGGCAATGCACAAACGCTGCTGCTGTCCTCCAGACAGAGAGAGGGCTGACTCATCTAAGCGATCTTTGACATCGTCCCAAAGTGCAGCCATTCTGATGGCGCGCTCCACCGTTTCTTGGATTTCAGCTTTGCTCTTACCACCCTGCAGCTTAAGGCCATAAGCTACATTATCAAAGACGGTTAGCGGTAGGGGAGTGGGGATGTCGAAAACCATAGCTACCCGGCGCCGCAGTTGGGTTACACCTACTTCAGGGTGGAAGATATCCTGGCCATCTAAGAGAATCTCTCCCTCTAACCTAGCTTCCACTATCAAGTCACACAGCCGGTTCATCCCCCGTAAAAGCGTGGTGATACCACTGTTGGCAGGTCCAAGTAGGGCTAGGATCTGATGCTCATAGACATCCATGCTTAAGGCATGGATGACTTGTTTTTGACCATAAAAAAAATTCATATTGCGAATAGATATTTTGGTGTGTGCCATAATTTATCCTTTCAACTCTGATAGATGGGGGCTACGTAGAAGCCCACATGAATCATACTCTGGATGAACGCAGTTCATGGGCTTCTACTCCGGAGCTTTTAGCGCCCTTTGGTCATAAAACGATCTAGTAGGATGTTTGCCCCGACGTTGATCGCAAAGATAACCAGAATCAGTAGCGCGGCGGTACCATAGGCATTCTCCAAAGAGATCCCTTCCCGAGCCAAAATATAAAAGTGAACCGCCATGGTTCGTGCGGGAGCGAAGAGGGAGTCAGGCATACGTAGAGTCGAGCCGGCGGTAAGCATCACCGCCGCTGTTTCGGCGACACAACGCCCTATGCTCAGCAAGACTCCGTTGACGATTCCTCGCATGGCTGAGGGCAAGACGACCCGTGATACGGTTTGCCACTTGTTGGCGCCCAAAGAATAGCTGACTTCTCTCAGGATATAAGGTACCCCACGAATCGCTTCTTCGGAAGTGCGAATGACGGTGGGTAAGATCATGAAAGCCAAGGTCAAGCCACCGGAGAGGATCGACCAACCTAAATTTAGGAAGATGACAAAAAAGATAAAGCCGAACAGACCAAAGACAATAGAGGGGATGCCGGCTAACGATTCCGCACTAAAGCGGATGATCTTGGTAATGAAGCTCTCCCGAGTGTATTCCGCCAGGTAGATAGCCGTACCGATGCCGAAGGGCACAGCAATGACGATGGCTACCACGGTTACCGCCAGGCTTCCAACAATGGTTGAGGAAATACCTCCCAGGCGACCCATACTGCGGGGAATCTCGGTCAGGAACGACCAACTGATGACAGGTAACCCGCGGGAGAGAATGTAAAGAATAATGAACACCAAGGTAGCCATAACACTTACTGCCGCCATCCAAATGACTCCCTTGGCTAAACGCTCCTGACGGCGTACATGGGGGCTCATATGCTGCTTCTACCTCCTTCGGGTAATATATTGGGCGAGAGCATTGATGGTCATGATGATTAAAAACAAAATGATACCGGTAGCAAATAAGGCTTCCCGGTGTTCTCCCGCAGCATAGCCCATTTCGATACCGATATTGGTGGTTAAAGTTCTCACCGGGTCTAGGATAGATTCCGGCAACGCTACGGAGTTACCGAGAACCATAATGACAGCCATAGTTTCGCCGATGGCGCGTCCGATACCCAGGACAATAGCGGCGACAATACCAGACTTGGCAGCGGGAAGCAAGACAGAGTAGATAGTCTGCCAGTGGGTAAGACCTAAAGCCAGAGCACCTTCCTTGTAGGTGCGGGGCAAAGCGATTAACGAAACTTCGGAGATACTCACCACGGTAGGTAGAATCATAATAGCCAGAATAATGGATCCCGCCAAGATACTGAGTCCAGGACCTCCCAAATAGTGGCGAATAAAGGGGACGACAAAAAGAAGACCCCAAAAACCATAAACCACCGAAGGGATACCAGCCAGCAGTTGGATGGCTGGGCGGAAGATATTCTTCAGGAGAGGTGGCGCGAACTCCGCTAAAAAAATGCTGCAGCAGATGCCTATGGGAACACCGATGAGAGCTGCTCCCAGGGCGACACAAACCGTGCCGACGATCATGGGAAAGATACCGTACTCTCCTTGGCTGGGTGCCCAGGACATGCCGAAGACGAAGCCCCCTAACCCCTGAGTAGTAATAAAAGGTCCCCCTTGGACGAAAATAAAGACAGTGATTAGAACCAGAGCCGATATGGCCGAGAGTGCCAAGACGAGAAAGGTTTTTTCAGTGACAACCTCGGCTAAGGTTTTTTTCATGGTTTCTCCTCTCTTCGGGGAACGAGCCCTTCTTGCAGCAAAATTTCCTGACCTTGGGGTGAGAGCACAAAGTCGATAAACTCCCGGGCAGAACCTTCCGGTGCTGCGAGGGTGACAAAGAGAAACGGTCGGAATAACTTATAACTGCCGTCTAAGACCTTGTCTTCCCTGGCGGCAATTCCATCCAAACTGAGAGCAGCAACGGTATGGTCGACTAAACCCAGAGAGATGAAGCCAATTGCCTGGGAGTCGCTGGAAACTAGCTGGCGTACTGAGCCGTTAGAATCTTGGATTATGGCTTTAGGGGTTATCCGATCCTTGCCCATGACCAGCTCTTCGAAAGCACTCCTGGTTCCCGAGCCTTCCTCCCGGGAAATGACATGAATTTTACCTGGGGTGCCACCCAACTTCCCCCAATCAGTGAGGCTACCGGTATAGATCTCTCGAACATCTTCTGCAGACAAGTTAGTAAGAGTATTGCTGGGATGGACGATAATAGCCAAGCCGTCGATAGCGATTTCTACCGACCAAAGAACCAGCTCCCCTCCTTTGAGATTGCGGGAAGACATGCCGATAGCGGCTGTCCCCGCTTCAGCCGCGGCAATACCTGCTGAGGAACCTCCACCCTGGATATCGACAATCTTGTCCGGTCGCAGATGACCATATTCCTCTGCTAATACCTCAGCGTAAGGTTGCACCGAAGTGGAGCCTGCCACGATTAAAGTATCTTGGCGCTGACCACTACAGGCACTGAGTAGGAGACACATTAGTAGAATAAAAAATTTTTCCTGCTTCGTCGTTAGGGTCATTTTTGCTCCTTTTCTAGCCATAGCGTCCGGTGATATAGTCTTCCGTGCGTTGGTCTTTAGGATTGGTAAACATCTGTAAAGTCGGCGCGTATTCTACTAGGCAGCCGGCTTTTTTATCATCGAACATCATGAAAGCTGCCATGTCGGAAACCCGCAACGCTTGTTCCATGCTGTGGGTCACAATGATAATTGTATACTTGGTAGCGAGCTCAGCCATAAGTTCTTCTATTCTGGCTATAGCTCCGGGATCCAAGGTGCTGCAAGATTCGTCCATGAGAATAACATCCGGCTCCACCGCCAGGGTACGAGCAATACAAAGCCTCTGTTGCTGCTCCACCGCCAAGTTCAAACTAGGAGAAGAGAGTTTATCTTTCACTTCATCCCAAAGGGCTACCTGTTGGAGGGAGCGTTCCACAATCTGCTGCAGTTCTCCCTTGTGGTGTAAACCGTGGCTTTTGGGGCCCAGGGCAATATTGTCGTAGATACTCATGGGAAAGACATTAGGCTTTTGAAAGACCATGCCTACTTTTTTACGTAAGCCGATGACATCAGCATCAGGGGCATAAATCGGTACCCCATCCAGCCGAATAGAGCCTTCGACTCGCGCGGTGGGGATTAAGTCGTTCATCCGGTTGAAGAGCCTCAGCAAGGAGGATTTGCCACAACCGGAGGGCCCGATGATAGCGGTAATCGTTTGTTGGGCTATGGTAAAAGATACATCACGCAGAGCGTGGAAGCTGCCATAAAAGAGGTTGATTTGTTCAATTTCCAGCTTATTTGCCGCCTGGGATAGCTGCTCAGACCCTGGCTGTTCGTTCATACTTGTTTTATTTCCTCTCCCCAGCTACATCGTATATTTTTTGAATTTATGGTTGTTTTTGACATAGCTGTCCTAATTTCCTTCATATAGCGCCGGGAGGTATGAGTTATAGGGTAGAAAAGATTGTAAGCTCTACCGAAATTTTTTTTAAAAAATGTGGGATCTACTCGAAAAATATCACAGGTATCATTCGTATCACTAACCCGCATGTAGCGCGAGATTATAAAGTGATATGTCGTCGATACCTGTGATATTAATTTTGGGCTGGGGTTGCCAAGTGGTTAATTACTACTCTTGGTTTACGAAATGCAGAACCCGGAATATGTGCTCATTGTATGTAGATATATAGTATTCATTTCGATATACTTTGCCTAACTACCTTATCTTAGGAGGTGGGCTCTTGGACATCATAAAAGTTTTCGGCATGAATGTCAAGTTCTATAGAAACTCTCTCGGGATCTCTCAAGAACAATTAGCTGAAAGATGCGGTCTGCACCGAACTTACATCAGTGCTATCGAACGATTTAGAAGAAGCATAGCTCTGGAAAATATTCAACGTATAGCCTCTGCTCTTGGAGTTGACGCTTACATGCTGCTTATGGAGGATCATAGAAAGGATTAGATGAGTATGGAGTTTTATGGCATCGAACACAGACAAGTAATTTCTAAGCTGGAAGCACTCTGGGTCAATCTGAATGGTTTATCTGTGCTTGCCAAGCAATATGGCATTAGAGATATCTTCCAAGATAACGGTGCGAAAATACTTCAGCAACTTGTTTACCTAAACATGATCGGATTGCCTGGCAGAGTAGGGAACGATAGTGTTTCATCAAGTGGAACTGAGTGGGAGATGAAATCAATCAACATCGAAACATCGGCTTCGGGGTTTAGCACTAATCATCATACAAATCTCGTAATAATAGAAAAATATCGCAAAATCCCATGGACTTTCTCCATATATCGCGGAATTGATCTTCAGGAAATATATGTGTTAACACCTGAAATGCTTGAACCATTATACCTTCGCTGGGAAGAGCGGCTAAAGTCAATGACACACTTAAACAACCCGAAAATACCGTTATCATATGTCCGGCAAAATGGTATCTTAGTATACCCCATTGATCCAGGAAACCCTTTAGATCCTGACACTGTTATCTAAACAGAAGCGGACAAGGGAACTTGAAGGCTAGAACTTAAGTTAACGAAACCTCCTGACAAGATTGTTCGGTGTGCTTCGCGTGCTTCGTCCAAATCATCAACAAACCGTAGAATTGAATTAGCCACATACTCTAGAGAAATATCAAAACTACTCCAATGTCTATTAAGTCTTTCTGCTACTGATCCCGTTGTATTGCTTCCCGAAAAAATATCGACCACCATGTCTCCTTCATCGGTTAAAAACCTTATAAAGAAGTCAGGAATTCCCGATGGAAATCTGGCGGGATGTCCTTTCAGGTTCATCTCCTTACAGTATCTAAGATAATGGCTATTACTTTCACTGTTTGGAATCTGGAGCATATTTGGCGGGATTGCCCCGCCGTTATCGTTTGTCCAGGAAGCTAATCCTAACACATGCCCAGAAGGCCTGGCAGTTCCTTCTTGTCTAATAAAATCTTCTGGTTTATCCAGGAGTTGCTTCATTCTGTTTGAGTAAGGAGTTAAGACATGGGCAACATTTGCTTTACATGTTAATGGATCTTTACAAAACCACCATATGGTATTCACAGAGTTTTTGGCACGCAGCTTACGTTTGTTGACCCACTCAATAGGAGCTGGCAATGCCGATGGGTTATGCCAATAGAAAGGCTGAGCAAGTCTGAACCCTATATCATCGCAAAACTTTAATAAAACCCTGAATTGGTATAAGCTATATGAGGGTATACCTTTCTCGTATGCTCCTCCTAGGTCGATAACCAAACTGCCATCAAGGCGGAGCTTCTTATATGCTAAATATCCAAACTCAGCTAGCCACTCCACATAGTCATGTTGAGTCTCGTTTCCATATTCCTTTGGCCGCTGAAGAGCAAAGGGAGGACTAGTAACAATTAATTGGATGGATTCATCTTCTACCCGACCAAGCAAATCAAAAGAATCTCCCTGAAGGCAAGTTCCAAGACCTGACCTGTATCCAACTAACTCCATTTAGCATCCCTCTTAGTTGTTTATAAAAGGCACATGGTTCACCAAGAACTAGCCAGTGAGCCAATGGGCACTATAAAGTATACACCAATACCTGGAGCAAAGCAAGCTCTGGGTTTTTTATTCGGCAAAAGGAGTGGATAAGCTATAATAAACTGAACAAAAAATGTAGGATCATGTTCGAGAAGATGAGTTGGTGTGAAAGTAAAAATAAAAGAAAGACCCTGTTATAATTGGCTGTAACGCCCATGATAACAGGGTCTTTATAATACCAGAGTTGGTGCACACGAAGGGAATCGAACCCCCGCACCCAGGTCCGGAGCCTGGTGCTCTATCCACTGAGCTACGCGTGCGTCAGTAACAGTTCTATTATAGCACGTGGCTTAGCCGTTGGCTAGTAGTTAGTAACGATTTTAGGCTAAATTTTAACAAAACACCAATTCATCTCCCGCTTCTCAGTGGAGTGTAAGCGGGAGAGCGTCATGGATTGTTTGGTTTGTCCACTACCCGGAATAAGCCTAAGAAAAATTCTTGAATATCTTGCCAGAGAGCTTTAAAGAAACTGGCTTCGCCACTGTCTTCTCCTGCCAGAAGTGGCACGGTGGCGATGAGTTCGTTATCGTAGAAGAGATCGAGACTACCGATATGATCTCCTTGATACACCGGTGCGTCCAGTTTATCTGGCAAGTGAGCCACCTGTTGCAGCAGCTCCTCCTGTCCGCTGCGAAGGACAACTTGAACATCGTTAGCTATGGCTACCGCAATGCTGTCCAAATTGGCACGGCGCACCTCCACTTGCGAAGGGATAAGCTCTCCTTCATGTAAGACAGTCGTGCGGATGAAGTCGCTGCCGAAGCCATAATTGAGCAGCAAGCAGGATTCGTTATAGCGCAGCTCCGGTCGAGCCTGGGGAATACCCATGATGACAGAGATTAAACGTATACCGTCTTGTTGGGCAGTTCCTAGGAGACATAAACCGGCGTCATCGGTGTTACCAGTTTTTAAGCCATCTGCCCCGGGGTAGTTGCCCAACAACGGGTTCTGGCTTACCAAAGGATAGGAAACCCCTACATGGTAGATTTCGGTCAGGGAAGTATACTGCAGCACCTGGGGGTGGTCTCTGATGATACTGTACCCCAAGACAGCGGTATCTCTAGCTGTGGTGTAATGCCCTTCTTCGTCTAAACCGTGGGAGTTTTTATACTGGGTTTGGGTAAGGCCCAAAGCCTGGGCTTTAGCATTCATCCGTTCAACAAAAGCTTCTTCGGTGCCAGCAATGGTTTCGGCAGCCACAATAGCAGCATCGTTACCGGAAGCTACTAAAATTCCTTTAATAATTTGCTCCAGGGAGACAAAATCTCCTGGACCTACCCAGAGGCGGGAACCTTCCACCTCGTTAGCCTTAACGCTGCCGATACAGGTGTGGTCGAGGTCGATCTCTCCGGCTTTAAGAGCATCGAAGATAATATACACCGTCATAAGCTTAGTTATACTCGCCGGAGCTCGTAAATCATGAGCATTTTGTGCAAAGAGGGTTTGCCCGGTATGATAATCCAGGAGATAAGCTGCCCCAGCTGTAATCCGGGGGGGTGCACCATATACAAGGGGCATAAAGGGGCAGGAGAGAAAGGTGAGCAACAGGAGCCCAAGCTGCCAAGGGTAAACTCGGCGCATTAGTTCCCCTCCTTTTTAGTTGATAGGTGCTATTCACCCAGCCAGGCTGCTGCTGCTAGGTGTTCTTCGTAGGTGCGGCTAAAATGATGGGTGCCATCGGAGGAGACGACAAAGAAGTAGTAGTCGGTCTCTTCGGGATGCAGCACAGCCTCCAGTGCCATTTCGCTGGGGCAGGAGATAGGTCCGAGGGGCAAGCCGGGGTAAAGATAGGTATTATATGGCGATACCACCGTGGTATCTTCCCAGGTAAGAACCTCCTTAAACTCGGGTAATACATAGTTCACCGTGGCACAAGACTGCAGGGGCATATCGATCGCCAAGCGGTTCATAAAGACTCCTGCGACCCGATGGCGTTCCTCGTCATATTGGCTTTCCTTTTCCAATACTGATGCCAAAATAATAACTTCGTCCAGGGTAAGAGGGTGGTCGGGAGGTAGCTCCAGTTGTTGATGACGTTTTATAGCTTCCTGGTAAAAAGTCGCCAGCAACTCCTCCGGTTCAGGAATATAATCGAAGAAATAGGTTGCCGGGTAGAGATACCCTTCCAGAGGGAAAATAACTTCCGGCGGCGCTTGGCGTAAGTCGGAGGCAAGCACCGCTGCCAAAAACTCTTCTTGGCTGCAAAAACCTTGCCTTTCGGCTCCGGCAGCAATTTGATATATATTGCTCCCTTCGGGGATAGAAAAGGTGTAATAGGTGCGCTTAATATCGCCGGCTACCAATTTGGCAGTAGCTCCCGCCACGCTCATACCCAAGTTAAATTCATAAAGCCCAGCTTGGAGGCGGCTACCATAGCCGGAGCTGGCGTTGTATTGGCGAAAAAGACTAGCATCTTTGATGACCCCGTGTTCTGCCAGGAGGGAGGCGATGTCACCTACGGAAGCTCCTGCAGGGATACGCAACTCCACCAGAGTATCTTTTAGTCCGGATTCGTCGTAGATGGCCACCTTCCGACTTTCCAGATAATTCCAATATAACACGCCGCTAAGGATAGCTACTGCTACCAAAGCCAAAAAGATTTTCCCTACATGGGAGTTACCACCGGGTTGCGTGGGAGAAGGAGCTGCTTCCAGGATAACCACCGCCTTAAAAAAATAAGTGCACCCATCCGTCATGAAAAGGCGGAGCAGGTGCACTTGCGACTTAAGCCCTATGGTTTGTCGTCATCTTCATTTTCGATGAGGGCTTCCCAGGCGGCAGCCACCAGGTTCCACTCCTCCTCGTCTTCAATGTCTACCAAGGTTTCTTCGCCGTCTTCATCGGTTTCGATCCGTAAGATGATAGCTTCGTCTTCATCTTCATCGTCTTCGTCTTCGTCTACGGGATAAAGGACAGCATACTCTTTACCGTTGACTTCCAATACGGTGAAAAGTTCAAAAACATGCTCCCGTCCATCGTCATCGTAAACAGTTATGTACTCTAGCTCTTCTTCCTCTTCTTCGTTTCTGTTTTTTTCATCGTTCATTTATAGACACGCTCCTTTCGTCCCCTAGGACACATGCCTAGTGTAGCACACCCCAAGGCTACTGTCTAGATGAAAAGAATCTTAATTAATTTGTACCTCTTTTCTGCTTGCCAGGTATCCTTCGAGAATGAAGGTGGCAGCTACCATATCGACAACTCCCCGTTGCTTACGGCTGTCCAATCCCTGTTCTTGGAGGAGCTTCTGGGCAGCCTGGGTGGTAAGGCGTTCATCCCAGAGGATGACAGGGAGGTCGGTACGTCGACGTAGCCTTTCGGCAAATTTTTGCGCTGCCATACCTTGCGAGCCGATGGTGTTATTCATATTTTTAGGTAAGCCGACCACTATGGTGGTTATTTGAAATTGCTGGATAAGCCATGCCAGTTGGTCGAGGCATTCGGCGTAGCTGCGCCAACGCAGTACGGAGTGGCCTTGAGCGGTAAGATTAAGAGGGTCGGAGATAGCTATACCTACCGTTTTACTACCTACATCCAGCCCCATAATACGTTCCATATTCGACCTCTTTTCTTACCACACTTTGAGAGCAAAATGAGGGCAGGCGGCAGCGCAATAACCGCAAGTAACACAGCGACTGGCATCCAGGGTAAGCTTACCTTGGCTGAGCTTTAAAGCCGCGCTGGAGCAGCGGGGAAGACAGAGTCCGCAGCCGGTACAATACTCTTCAATACGCAGTTGCCGTTGTTGTTTGTTCAAGGAGGCCACGGCTGCGGCAGGAGGGTGGGTTCCTGCCAGTAGGGCTAAGTTCACTTGCAATTCAGCTAAGCTCTGCATCCCGACAGCGATGGAGGCGAAGCAATCTAATGCGGCTACATGGCGCAGACAGTCGGCATAACGGGGAGCGAGATGCCCACCTCCCAGCACCTTCATAGCATAGATTCCTTTACCCATCTGGTAGCATTCATCTATGGCTTGCAACATTTCGGTGGCGCTACCATCGGCGATACCAAAACCTGACATATTATATAAAGGGTGGACGATTTCGATAGAGGGATGAAGCACCGCTCCCCGCACTGCTGCCACCTGATGACTGGAGAGTCCTACTGCACGCACCTCTCCTTTTTGCTTGGCCTGGTGGTAATAGGTTAAAGCTGCCGCATGCCCTTGTAAGGTGGCTGATGAGAGCTGTTCGTGTAAAAGAAAAATGTCGATATAGGTGGTGTCCAGCTCCTGTAGCGCCAGCTGTAAATCCCGGGCGGCATCATCTGCTGAGCTGGCGTAGCTTTTGCTGGCGATGACTATCTTCTCCCTACCCACGGCTTTAATTAAAGCTCGCAGCAGGGGATAGTTGCGATAATATGTAGCCGTATCGAAAAAGTTAACCCCCTGGTCAACAGCTGCCACCAGCAAAGCAAGAGCTTGCTTTGGGGGGAGGTTGCTTTGAAGGGGGCTAAGGGTAAGCGTGCCAAAGCAGAGACGGGAAACCAAAATACCGCTAGACCCCAGAGCTCTTAAAGGTGAAGTGCTAAGGGGTGATGTGACTTCCACTGGTAGGGTCATAGGTTTTACCTAAGGAAACTTTATGAACCGGAACGGGTGTGGTTCTTCAGATAAAAAGAGACCAGTTCATCCAAGACCTCGTTACGCAAGACTTGGCGAATACGGTTGCGGGCATCCCGGTGACTGGTGATATAAGCCGGGTCTCCAGTGAGAAGATAACCCACTATTTGGTTAATAGGGTTGTAGTTTTTCTCACGTAACGCCAGATCTACCTCCAGTAGAACATCGTGAATACTAGCCTTATCAGGATTATCGTAAAGCATGGTTTTACTAAGATCGGTCACCCTGGACACCATCCCTTCCATCTTAAAAGTCATAAGAAAAATTTGCGGATTTGCCAGCAGCCTTCGCTCTTGTTTTTCGTGACAGCAGAGGGAAAAACCTTTTTACGTTTTTTTCAGGTTTGATAATACTTTTTCCAGAGCTATATGACTATGTTCCAAAGTTAAACCTCCCTGGAGGTAGGCGGTATACGGTTCTCGCAGGGGAGCGTCCATGGAGAGCTCCAGGGAGCTTCCCTGGATAAAGGCGCCGGCAGCCATAATTATTTCATCTTCGTAGCCGGGCATATGCCAGGGTAAAGGGGTGAGATGAGCATCCACCGGAGCTGCTCTTTGCACGGCAACAGCCAGCGCCAAGAGTTGCTCACGGCTGTCGAGGCGTACTGCTTGGATAATGTCGGCTCGAGCACCGTGGGGGGGCGGGGAAACCTGAAAACCAAGTGTGGCCAGAACAGCCGCCCAAAGGTGCATCCCCTTGAGAGCTTGGCCTACCACATGGGGCGCCAGGTAGAGCCCCTGGAAAGCTAAACGGAGCCATTCACCTGCGGTAGCACCCATGTGGCTTCCTAAACCGGGCATAGTTAAACGCTGAGCTGCCTTGGCGATGAGGGCGGCGCGTCCCACAATATATCCTCCACCCAAAGCCAAACCGCCACCGGGGTTTTTAATGAGAGAACCTGCCATAAGGTCGGCGCCTACCTGGCTCGGTTCTTCACCTTCCACGAACTCACCATAACAATTATCGACAAAAACTATTAGCTGTGGGTACTCTGCTTTAATTTTGGAGATAAAGTCTGTTAAAACTGCTATAGATAGAGCTGGACGCCAGCTATAACCTCGGGAGCGCTGCAACAGGAGCATTTTGGTGGCAGGAGAGATAGCTGCCAGGCAAGCCGGTAAGTCTAACTCGCCGCTAGAGGTGAGAGGAACTTCCCGGTAGGATATACCCATATCTCTTAAAGTACCGGGAGCCGGATCCTCGATATTGCCAATTAGAGCACGCAAAGTGTCGTAAGGGGTGCCGCTGGCGGAAATTAGCTCATCCCCGGAGCGCAAATTGCCGAAAAGAGCTGCACCTATAGCATGGGTACCGGAAACAAACTGGCTACGCACCAGAGCAGCTTCCGCTCCGCAAACAGCAGCGTAGACCTTGTCCAGAGTCTCCCGACCCAAGTCGTCGTAGCCGTAGCCGGTGCTGCCTTTAAAATGATGATCCCCCAGGCGAGCTTGCCACAAGGCTTGCAACACCTTCTCCTGGTTGTGCAAAGCTATTTCTTCAATACGCCGGTAATCGGCTGCCAACCCTTTCTCGCATGCGCGAATTATATCTCTTACAGAGGCTGCCACTTTAAAGCATCCTCCGGTAGGCGATAGGGGTTTAGTCTGTTAGCCAGGTGAGTTTCACTCTCAATTTCTAGGGTGGTTCCTTCTGCCCCATCGAAGCGATGCAACACCTTGCCTTGGGCATAGATAGGCTCTAACAAATGGCTTTCGCTATACGGAATGAGGACTACATAACGGGTTAAAGCAGCGTAGAGCAACTCCTGCATCCTTTGCAACAGGGTAGGTAGACCATCTCCGGTGAGAGCAGACACAACTACCGAACCAGGGTAATCGTTTTGTAATAAGTTGGCGGCGGCACCCTCCAAAATGTCATTTTTATTAAAGACCATCAGGACAGAGCGTTCAATTTCCAGTTCGTCTAGGACCACATGCACGGCAGCTATTTGCTCCTGATAGTCGTCTCGAGAAATATCCACCACATGGAGCAAGAGGTCGGCTTCCTGTAACTCCTCTAAGGTGGCGCGAAAAGCAGCGATAAGGTTCGTAGGTAGATTACGCATAAAACCGACGGTGTCGGACAGTAAAGCAAAGCGACCATCCAAAAGGCGCAGCCGCCGGGTAGTGGTATCTAAGGTGGCAAAGAGCTTATCTTCGGCAAGAAGATCGCTACCGGTAAGAGCGTTCATTAAGGTGGATTTACCTGCATTAGTATAACCTACTAAAGCAGCGTGAGGCAGACTATCCCGTTTACGCCCCTGGCGCTGCACCAAACGCTGCTGACGGAGTTCGTCAATTTCTTCTCTTAAGGCTGAGATACGACGCCGGAGGTGGCGCCGATCGGTTTCCAGCTTGCTTTCCCCGGGACCTCGGGTGCCAATACCGCCACCCAGCCGAGATAACACTTTACCCTGCCCCACCAGACGAGGGAGCAGGTAGGTAAGCTGGGCTAGCTCTACCTGGAGGCGTCCCTCACGGGAGAGAGCACGTTGAGCAAAGACATCGAGAATCAGTTGGTTGCGGTCGATAACTCGACAAGGAAGAGCATCGTTTAAAGTACCTAATTGGGTGGGGGAGAGAGCATCATCGAAGATGACTAAGTCACATGACAGTTCGGCACAAAGGGCGGCCAACTCCTCCAATTTACCGCTTCCCACGTAGCTGTTACGATGAGGGTGAGGCAAATGCTGCCAGGTACGGTGGATAACTTCCGCCCCGGCAGTGTGTGCTAAAGCTGCTAACTCGTCCATATCTTCTGCCTCAATATTGCGGGGGCTTACTTTGACTAAAATAGTTTTTTCGGGGGCATCATTGATCACTATAGACATATTTCCTCCTATTTTTTACGTAACTTGCTGCCATACCTTTATCCGCTCCATCAGTCTGGCGACAACTTCCTCGGGAGCTTCGGTGTTGCTAACCGTGAACCAGTTGATCTCCGTGTCTCGACGAAACCAGATGATTTGCCTTTTAGCAAAGCGGCGTGTCTCTTGCTTTAAGGTCGCTACTGCCTCCTCTAAAGAGAGCCGCCCTTCCAGGTACGGTATGAGTTCTTTATAACCTAAGGCTTGGCGAGCGCTCCCTAAAGGGGAATCTCTTAGCTCCCCTTGCCAGTAACGGTGGTATAGTTCGGTAACTTCCTGGAGCAACCCGGCTTGCATCATGGCTTCTACCCGAACCTCTATACGCCGGTAGAGTTCTTCCCGGGAGCGCTCCAAGCCTAACCACAAGCAGTTGTAGAGAGGCGGTGCTGCCTTGGTTGCCTCTTCTTGTCGGGAAAGGGGAACCCCACTGTGATGATAGACTTCCAAAGCTCGGATAATGCGCCGTAGGTCGTTGGGGTGATACTTGGTGGCACTTAGCGGATCGACGAGAGCTAATTCGCCATGGAGAACTTCACTCCCTTCGGTGGCGCCACGGCGATGCAATTCTTCGCGATAGAGGGGATGATACTGCGTGGGGGAAAAAGTGTAAGGGGTGAGAGCAGCTCGCAAGTAGAAGCCGGTACCACCTACCACTAGGGGGAGTTTACCTCGCCTAAATATATCTTCCATAGCGTGACGAGCAAGCTGCTGATACTCTACCACGGAAAAAGCTTCGTTAGGTTCGCGAAGATCCAATAAATGATGGGGAACCCGAGCTTGCTCTGGGGGAGTGACCTTGGCGGTGCCAATGTCCATGCCTTTGTATACTTGCATAGAATCGCCGCTGATAATTTCACCCTGCAGTTTTTCGGCTAGGAGCAAGGAGATTTCCGTTTTTCCTACCCCGGTAGGACCAACCAGAGCTAGCGCAGGAACCATTTGTCCAGCTCCTCTAAAGAGATAAGGCGGTGGGTCGGTCGCCCGTGGGGACAAGTTGTGGCATAGGGGGTTGTACCTAATTGCTGTACCAGCTCTTCCATCTGAGTCATGGGTAGCCACGTGTTAGCTTTAATAGCACCGTGACAGGAGAGGGAGATAAGCGCTTTCTCTACTAGGGAGAGCGGCCCTCCCGAAGAACCTTCCTCTGCCAAAGTGGCCAAAATGTCTTGCACCGCTTCTTTACCACTTTGATCACCTAGAATATGGGGGATGCCACGGAGCAGAAAAGTGCGCTCCCCAAAAGGTTCCAAGGTGAAACCTAATTTTACCAGCTGTTCCTGGTACTCCTCCAGGAGGTGCTCTTCTTCCCCCGTGAGGCTAAGGGTCACAGGGTGCAGCAGCAGCTGGGTTGCCAAAGCCTCCTGCTCCAGGTTTTTCACCATTTCTTGATATAAAATCCGTTCGTGGGCGGCATGTTGGTCGAAAATAAACCAACCCCGACTGCTCTGGGCTAAGATAAAAGTTCCGGCTAATTGGCTGATGATACGTAAAGGGGGAAAGATACTCTCCCCTCGGCTTTCGGGTAGGGAGGGAGAAGGATGAGGTTTAGCCAAGGGAGGGGTAACTCCAGGAGATACCGGGGAGGCTACCTGGGCAAGATCGCTGCTTATATTTTTTCGCGCAGTAGAACCGGTAAAGCTACTTGGGAGCTCCCCCAGGGAGGTTGCCAGCTGGGCCTGCTCTCCCCGCCAGCTGAGAGCCGCAGACCCCTGCTCCGCCACCACTGTGTGTTGTGAGGAGGAAGGGGGGAGTGGGGTAGTTAACCCCTGACGCACGGCTTCCAGGAGCATCTGGTAGACCAGTCTTTCGTTATGGAGCTGCACCTCGGCTTTGGTGGGATGAACATTAACATCGACCATATGATGCGGGAGAGTAAGGCTAATAACAGCCATGGGGTAGCGTTTGACCGGTAGCAGATGGCGAAACCCTTCCTCCAAAGCGTGTTGCAAAGAGCGGGATTGCACATAACGGTTGTTGATAATCAAATGGCAGTGGGAGCGGGTACCTTTGGCTGCTGTGGGAGGAGCGATATACCCTGTTAGGGTTACTTCATCTTTCGTGGCGGCGATAGGAATTCCTAAGCGTCCTTCCTCTGGTCCCCACAAGGAAAGGAGCAGTTCCTCCATTTTGGCGTTGCCGGGAGTATAAAAGGTCCGACGATGGTCTTGCACCAGCTCGAAGGCGACTTGGGGAGCGGTTAAGGCTAAATGCTCCGCTACTTTGAGGATGGCCATATTTTCGCTTCGTTCGCTGCGCATAAACTTGAGACGCGCCGGAGTATTGTAAAACAGATCTCTCACCGTAACTGTAGTGCCTAAGGGAGCTGCTGATTCCTGGTGTGTTTTATTGCCAGCTTCCAGGGTGAGCAGAGTCCCTGCCTCCTCAGCGGAGGTGCGGGTTAGGAGGGTGAAGTGGGAGACTGCCGCTATGGAAGGAAGCGCTTCTCCCCGAAAGCCTAAAGTCCCAATTTGTTCTAAATCGGCAAGTTGGCGGATTTTGCTGGTAGCATGACGTTGTACTGCCAGCAGAGCATCCGCGGGACTCATGCCACAGCCGTTATCTCGCACCTGAATAAGGTGCAACCCACCCCCTTCGGTTTGCATCTGGATATGGGTAGCCCCGGCATCGAGAGCATTTTCCACTATCTCTTTCAAGGCAGCAGCGGGACGTTCTACTACCTCCCCGGCTGCAATTTTATTAATAAGGTCATCACTGAGCACCTGTATAGTGGTGGTCATGGTCGCAACACCTTCTTTAAATCATACAGGAAGTTTAAAGCCTCCACAGGGGTCATATTCAAGACATCGGCTGTGGCCAGCCGCTCTTCAACTTCCGAGGGTAGCCCTGCAGGAAAGAGGGAAAGCTGCTCTTGAGATGGTACCTTTTTCCCTTCTCGAACAGTAGGGGGTGCATTCAGGCGTGTTCTTTCCAACTCAGCTAAAACCTCGCTGCTACGGTCTAACAGTGGTTTCGGCAACCCTGCCAAGCGGGCCACGGCTATGCCATAGCTTTTATCGATAGCTCCCGGGGTAATGCGGTGGAGAAAGACGACATCTTCACCCCGTTCCCGCACGGCTACCGAAAGATTGCGCACACCGGGCAAACTTTCCATATCGGTTAGTTCATGGTAGTGGGTAGCAAATAAGGTTAAAGCTCCTACCAGCCGCGGGTTATGGATATACTCCAGAGAGGCTCGGGCGATACTCATCCCGTCGTAGGTGCTGGTGCCTCGTCCGATTTCGTCCAGAACCAGTAGGGAGCGGGAGGTAGCTAAAGCGAGGATAGCCGAAAGCTCGCTCATTTCCACCATGAAGGTAGACTGCCCGCCGGCTAAATCGTCACCGCTGCCGACACGGGTGAAGATCCGGTCGAAGACCCCGATAGTGGCTGAGGTAGCAGGGACAAAAGAACCAATCTGCGCCATTAAGACGATGAGAGCGGTCATCCGTAGATAAGTGCTTTTTCCTGCCATATTTGGTCCAGTGATAATTAAGACCCGGTTTTTTTCCAGGTCCATATAAACGTCGTTAGGAATAAAAGGGTGATCGCTGCTGAGTTCGACCACGGGATGACGGCCTTCCCTTATTTGTAACATAGGGGTATCCCGCAGCTCGGGGCGCACATAACGCCGCTGCTCAGCTAAATCTGCCAGGGAGGTATAACAGTCCAGGGTAGCCACCAAGGTTGCTGCCAGTTGGATCGAAGCCGAGGTTGCTAAAACTGCTTCCCGTAGCTGCATAAAAAGCTGATACTCCAAATCGTTAGCCTTTTCTTTCGCGCCCAGCAAGCTTTCCTCCATCTCTTTAAGCTCCGGAGTAATATAGCGCTCGCAGTTAACTAAGGTTTGCTTACGTATATAGTGGGAAGGGACCATGGAAGCGTTACTGTTAGTGATCTCCAGATAGTAGCCAAAGACTTTGTTGTAGCCTATTTTCAAAGAGCGGATGCCGGTGCTTTCCCGCTCTTTTTGTTCAAGACCGGCAATCCATTCCTTGCCTTGGGTAGTTGCTAAGCGATAGTTGTCCAGTTCGTTATGGTAGCCATCTTTAATAAAACCGCCTTCACGTAAAGAGACCGGGGGGTCTTCTTCGAGAGCAGCACTAAGCTCTTGGGTTAGCTCCTTCAGAGAGGGGATATCCTGGGCGATTTTTTGTAAAGGAGAGCTGTGGCACGCCCGGAGTAAGTCGGTTATGGCGGGAAGTAAGCTAAGGGAGTTCTTGATACCTATAAGCTCCCGAGCGGTGGCACTTCCCATAACTACCCGCCCCAGCAGGCGCTCCAGATCCTGCATCTGCTTTAAAAGGGTGAGCAAATCCAAGCGGGTCAGGCTGAGTTCTTTAAGTTCAGCGACAGCTGCTAACCTATACTCAATAAGAGGCAAGGAGTTAAGGGGCGCCAAGAGCCACTGGCGCAGCATACGGGCTCCCAGAGGAGTCCGCGTAGTATCGATAACCCCTAACAGGGAGCCTTTGAAACTGCTGTCCCGCATGGTTTGCACCAGTTCCAGTGAGCGTCGGGTAGCCTGGTCTAGCAACATGCCCCCCGCCAGGTTGTAGAGTAATAGAGGTTTAAGGTGGCTCAAAGGGGTTTTGGCGCGATCTAAGAGATAGCTGTAGGCCATTTCGGCTACCTGGAGCTGTTCTTCCGGCAGGGTAACCTGCGCCAGGAGGTTGCCGGAAGTCAGAATTTCCCTGGCTAGCTCGGGTTCTTTGGAAGGGGTGGTACTGCAAGTGAAACCTAAGGTGGCGATAAGCTGTAAAAGGGTGGTGTTATCTTCGTCAACCGCCAACAGCACCTCAGCCGGCTCTAAACGGAGCAGCTCCCCCCTTAACGCTGCCAGCTTGTCTGCGGTGGGAAGAGAGGTGACGCCAAAATAACCGGTGCTGGCTTCCAGAACTGCTAAAGAAAGGAGGGGGGGGGAGAGCAGAATAGCCACCAGATAGTTGCTTTTTCTTTCCTGAAGTAAACCTCCCAGAGTAGCGGTGCCGGGGGTGAGAACCCGTACCACCTCACGTCCTACCAACCCTTTCGTGGTTTTCGGGTCTTCTATCTGTTCACAAACAGCCACTTTGCAACCGGCTGCCACCAGCTTGGTCAGGTAACCTTCAGCTGCGTGGTAAGGAACCCCGCACATAGGGATCCTTTCTCCGGCACTCTCTCCCCGGCTGGTTAGAACAATTTCCAGTATGGGAGCAGCTGTCAGGGCATCATCAAAAAAAAGCTCGTAGAAGTCCCCTAAGCGAAAAAAGAGTAGGCAGTCGGGATACTGGCGCTTCAGGGCTAAGTACTGTTGGATCATAGGAGTGTGTTGTTGTCGGGTTAGGCTGCTCATTGAAGTTCACCTAAAAGATGATGACTGGCGGCGGCGGTTAAATGCACCTGTTGCAAGGTGCCTATTAAAGCCGGGGAACCAGGAAAATTAACAACCTTGTGATCCATACCCCGCCCCAGCAACATTCCGGCGCCGCTTTTACTCTCACTCTCCACCAACACCTCCACCGTAGTTCCTACCAGGAGCTGGTTTTTCTCCCTGGCTATTTGAGCAACCAACTCCATTAATCTCTCCATGCGCTCCTGCTTTTCCCCAGGTTGTATAGCGTCCTCCAGGGCAGCAGCAGGGGTGCCCGGGCGGGGGGAGAAGAGGAAGGTAAAGGCGTTATCGAAGCGCACCTGGGCTACTACCTTTAAGGTTTCGGCGAAGTCTTCCTGGCTTTCTCCGGGATAAGCTACGATAATGTCGGTGGTTAGAGCTAAATTGGGCATCGCCAGACGCAGCTTCTCCACCAGCTCCAGATAGTGTTCCTGGTTGTATCCTCGATTCATGAGCTGTAAGATGCGGCTGCTTCCAGCTTGTAGCGGAAGATGGAGCTGATGACAAATATTGGGGTAGGTAGCCATGGTGGTAATTAACTCCGGGGTCATATCTCGAGGGTGGGAAGTGATAAAGCGTAAACGCTTCAAGCCTGGAACTGCTGCTACTTGCTCCAGGAGAGTCGCGAAGGAGGTTCCGGCTAACCCTTTGCCATAAGAGTTAACATTTTGTCCCAGGAGAGTAACCTCGACTACGCCATCTTTGACCAGTGCGGTAACTTCGGCGACAATATGTTGAGGTTGACGGCTGCGTTCGCGCCCCCGTAGGTAAGGAACAATGCAGTAGCTGCAGAAGTTATCGCAACCGAACATAATGGGAACCCAGGCTTTGGCTTGTTCTAAGCGAACTTTGGGTAACCCTTCCTCTATTTCGCCCGGGCTTTCTTGTAAGCTCACCAGGGGAGCTCTTTCCTCAAAGGAGGCAACCAGTAGCTGAGGAAAATCCAATTGGTTTAAAGTGCCAAAAATTAAGTCTACATGGCGATGCACCCGTTTTATTGCGGCTGCCACTTGGGGTTGCTGGGTCATACAACCACCTACGGCGATGAGTAAGTGGGGTTTTTGCTGTTTTAAGCTTTTCAGCTGACCAATGCGTCCCATCACCCGGGTTTCAGCACCGGCACGTACTCCGCACGTATGCACTACTACCAAGTCTGCCTCTTCTAGCTCTCGGGTTAAGGAGTAGCCAGCTTGTTTCATCATGCCAGCGATCTGCTCTCCGTCGGAAAGGTTCATTTGGCAGCCAAAGGTCATCAGGAAGAGCTTAGGTAGGCTACCGTACACTTCCTGGTGCATCAAACTACGCTCCAGCAAGAGCTGTAGAGCAGCCTCCCGCGTATTGGTCATGATCTAAATCACCTATCTCTATATTCGTTGATGTGCCAGGTGGGAAAGCTGCAACAGCTACGGCTCGTGGTAACAGGCTTGGATAATAGGCAAAAGCAACATGGCAGCCAGTCCTGCGGCAAAACCGTTGTTGTATAAGTTCAAGCCCCCGTGGAAGGAGGTGATGTTGGTGGCAAGAGTCAAGTGAAGATAGCCTGCCACTACCCCCCAGAAGGGACCATAACGACGGCAAAGGGGTGAGAGAGCGGTGGCGAAAAAGGCAGCGGATAAGACGGAGCTGGAAAAAAGAGGGGTAGGTAAAACCAAGTTGCTTACCCCAGCTGCTAAAAAAACTCCGGCTACCACAGGCGCTCCCGAGGTTATAGACTTACCGGCTGCCGCAAAGCCTACTACTGCCAAGATTGAACTCATTACCGGTCCGCATAGGGTTCCCTTAAGCATCATGACCAACAGTAAGCAAGATAAGCCTAAAAAACCCATATTGGTATAAATTAGCGAGTAAGGTAAGGTACCGTAATTGCTATGAAGTTTGTCGGTAAAAATGATATCTCTGAGGGTGAACTTGGCATCTCCGGCACCCCAGGCACAGAGGAGATAGTAGCAGGATAAAACTCCTAGGAAGATGGCTAACTCTTGATGGCAATCGCTACTCCATATACTTGCCGGGGTAAACTTTAAACCCATATTGCACCATAAGGTGTAGATAAGCACACCCAGGAAACCGGCAGCAAAGCCGACGTTATAAAGATTATATCCGTGATGGAGTTGCCTCACGGTTGTCGCTAAAGGGGGCATGATGAAGCCTACAGCTATGCCTAAAGCAAGACCACAGCTAATGGCTACAGGGAAAGAGAGTTGGGGAAAGTGAAGCAGTTGGGTGACTACCGGAGCTAAGCAAGAGGAAAGGATGGCAACCAAAGCATAGTCTTTAAAGGGTGCTTGTTTATATTTGCTGTAGAGATACCCTCCGAGAATAATGGGAAGTATATTGAGAGGGTTTTTACCTAAAAAGGCAAAGCCGGTAGCCAGCCCCAGGGTGCCTAAGGCTAACCCTTTAAGCTCAACTCCTGCTATTTTCATCACCCCTAAGGCTAATAGCCCTACGCAACCTACATTGACTAAAGCGGCACCCAGACCACCCAGAGCTATAGCGTCAGAGACCAAAATGTCCGGGGTGGTTAGCAAAACATGCCAGCCATTTACTAAACTATCTCCCGAAGAGTAGAGCAAACCTTGGAGGATGTAAATAAAATATAGTATACTGTGAACCCGGTAGGGTTTATGAAAAAGGATGTTTTGCCTCCAAGTGCTTTCCTCCTGCGTCAAAGCCGTCCCACCCTTTACAGATTGTTTACTACTAAATTAGTTTTAAAGCTGCTTATATCCTTCCTGTTTAGACAAAAGCAATAAAGGAAAACAGTTATATAATGGCGAAACTTAGGTTAGTTACTAAGAAAGCCAGAAAGGATGGATGTTGAAGTGCCACAGTTTGAGACCGCTTTTTCGGAGATGAAAGAGCTTCTGTTGCAAGGTTTAAAAAAAGCCGATGTGGACTACTGTGAAGTTCGCTTTGAAGACAGTCGGGACTTAGTTATCCAGTTTCAAGGTCAGGTACTGGAGCAAGTGCGCACCTCCAATCTCTACGGGGGGAATGTGCGAGCTCTGCACCATGGAGGTTGGGGTTTTGCGTCCTTTAACGGTATAGAGGATCTGGAAAAAAATATTCTCTTAGCCTGCCAGCAAGCCAAAGCCGCCGGCGTTATGGTCAAAGAAGAAAGCTTACTGGAAAAAGTTCCGGTTATTGTCGACGATGT
>WREE01000009.1 GCA_009779515.1 Symbiobacteriaceae bacterium | reverse complement strand
ATATAATCTAAGAGCTGCTGGTAACGCAATAAATAATCGTAGAAATCGTAGTAGTGATCCCTCAGATGCTCCTGAATAATACTGGCAAAGATACCTTCGAAGAAGCTCTCGCGAAAGCCCAGGGGAGCAGGCTCTACTTCAGGTACCGCCATGGTATCTTGCCACCCTGCTTGGTAGTTGTTGAAGCAACGGTAAACATGGCAAATTTCGGCATAAGTCATTAAATAAGATTCCTCCTTTAATTTTTGGCTCTATTCCTTAGTAGGTACATAAAAAGACGCCGGGCTTTCCAGCACCAGCGTCCGTAGTTAAGAAGGCGAAACGTTAAGCCCAGATTTCCGGCTTATCACGCCAAAAGAGTTCATCTAAGGTTTTGTCCAATGCCCAACAGAGTCGAAGGCACAAGGAGAGGGAAGGGTTGTAGTCGCCATTTTCGATTAAACGTATGACCTCCCGGGAAGTACCAATCGTAGCTCCCAGCTTCGATTTGCTCAACCTCATCGCGGTGCGCGCTACCTGAAGAGATGAGGCTCCTCGACGCTTAGGTCGTAAAACTGCAATACTGCTTATATCTTGGTCTAGCCAAAAGAGTTCGTCCAAAGATTTATCTAACGCCCAGCAGATACGCAGACAGGTGTCCAGAGAGGGTTGGCTCAGCCCCCTTTCAATAGTGTTGATCACCTGGCGAGAAGTTCCAGCGGCATGCGCCAGCTCGCTCTGAGACCACCTTTTAGATAGCCGCGCCAGCTTCAGAAAAAGGTTGGGTTCTGCCATAAATATACCTCCAAAGCAGCCACCTAAAAAAAGGTTTTCTTCATACTAACTCGCTAAGGACGGATAGGCATCACCGCCCCGGTAAAGTCATCTTCATACATGGTGCCGGCAATTTCCACACGCCCGTAGGCTGTACTGATGAGACAGCTATACGACTGGTTCCACACCTCCGGGTTCATATAGTCTGGAAGCTGACTGGAACGAGGTCCTGCCAGGGTATCAATGCGATAACGCAGGGCGCCACCGTTTAAACGCACCGTAAAGCTGTGTTCACCATCTCGCAACAAGACGTTGGTGTAAATCCTTTTGGCGTTATTTTCGGAAACCGGATTAGGAGCGACCGAGAAGACAGCTTTGTCCTGGGTAGCTGAGACCAGTTCCAAAGGAATGTTCGTAGCTTCCTGACGGGTCGCTTTCTCTGGATTGAAAACAACATAATCATGGAGCAGTTGCCCGGAAGCGTCCCAGGAAAGATAAGCATGGTGGGGAAGGGTAATAACTGCCTGGTGCTCCTGGCTGGGAATGTTACCTCTGTTGCGATGAAAGCTTTCGCTGAAGACATGGTAATCCAAGTTAACCTTAGCCGTTACGCTAACCTGGGGGGTAAAGCCATACCCCGCTTTCATTAAGGGCACTTCCTCCATCTCACCTTGATACTCACTCTCCACCGTGGCGGTAAACTCCAGGTAATAGCCATACTCGTGAAAGCAATAATAATACTGGCTGTAGAAGGTGTTGTACCAGGGGATTTGGTCTTCCCAAAAGTGATACCGCCGTTCAATCCAGGCCACTCCCGCCAGGCAATCATCGCTGTCCACCAGCAGAGGAGGGGCAGGAGGGGGAAGGTAAATTGTGGCGACGGCAGAGTTGTTACTGTAATCATCCTCCAGGAGATCCCGATCCGGATTAATGACCGCCTCGACTCTGACATTACCACCTTCCGGCGGCAATGTAAAGGGAAGATCAAAATCGTTGAAACCAGGTTCCAGCTGCACGGGAATCCGGTAGCTTTGCCAGGGGTTATCCACTTGGAACAGCAACTGCGTCGCCAGGCTACTGCTAGCGGTATTTTCTACCCCTATTTTAGCTTTAGCCTCCGTTATATGGGAAGATGGTTCCAAAATTAGGGCGCTCAGGATAAGATCTCTGCTGGAGCTCCCAGGGATTAGGACTACGGTAAGGCCGGTATACTCTGACCCGCGAAGGGTGGCAGCGCCATACAGTTTTTCTCCTGCCGCGAGCAACAAGCATTTAGCGGCACCTACCTCCTGACGCAACGCTTCCCAATCATCGAGGGTAGGAGTGGGGGGAAGAAGAGCTAAGTGAGATTGTAAAGCCGAGAGGTCTACATCTTTCTCCTGGTCATACCAGCCCAGGGCAATACTCTCAACCGAAATATCATAGGTAAAGAGATCGCTAATTCTAAAGGGGATAGCTTCTTGTTGCTGCCAACCTTCCTCTGGGTCTAGGATAATTATTTGGGCTTGCACCTGGGTCTGAGGCAGGGAGATAGCAAAGGTAACCGGCAGGTTACCTTTGAGAGAGAGTAAAGGGGTGCCATCGGGAGCGTCAATGTACTCCCCGGTGGCATCCTGCAGCAGTGAGAGCTGCACCGATGCGGGGGCAGTAAGAAAAGCAGCTGCGTAGGCGCTGCCACTTTGTCCTGGGGCAATAACGCCCAGAGTCTCTAAGGTTATACTGGAAGAAATCTCTTCTTGGGTACGGCCTAACGAGCCAGCGCTTAAGGTCGAAGCCTGGCGCAGCTTGCTCACCAGCTGCTTAGCAGCCTCTTGCAGATAACTGTGGATACCCGACAGGGGGACGCCGTAGCGGGCACTGCCAATTACTCCCTCTCCCACCGGCTGAGTCAACGGTTGTAGTAAGGAGCTATCCAGGAGCTCCGGCTGGGGCGAAAAATCGTATTCACCATACAGGGAAGAAAGATAGACATCGTTTAAGTTTATATTCTGCTGAGCTACATATAACCCTTCATAGGATTGTAAGCTCATCACCCCCAGCAGGGCAGAGACGCTGGAAACATTGTCGGTTGCCACCGGTGCCAGCTCGGCAGTTTGCTCTTCCCCCGCCGGTTTGGCTACCCAGCTCATGGTCGTTGGTGGCGGTAGGGAAGAAAAAGAGGCCAGCTCGCCGTATAGAGCTAACTCCCCGCCAAGGTCTCGTTGCTCCATAAACACACCGTAGCGCAAGGCATCCAGCCGGGGAGGCAGGCGAACTAAGTCGCGCAGATAAACGATAGCCCAGCCCCCCAGGTAACCTTCGCTGTTGTTTACTTCCGGTAGGAGGGCATCTGCCAGCAAGTACTGGTCTGCCAGATAACCTCCCTGGTAGTTGTTGGTGAAAATAGCACGGGTTTCCCGAAAGAGAAAGTCCTGAAAAACAGCAGTATCTTTCAATAGATAAAAAAGATGGGCAAAATAGCGGGTGTAAGAGCCTTGAACCGGTTCCAAAGCCTCCCCCTGAGCGAAATCCTGATGAACCTGACGGTAGAGAACTTCGCTCTCGAATGCCTTTTCGGCTAGTACCTGAGCAATATCGGAAGCGGAACTCCAGGATCTAAGTTCCGGCTTGCCTGCGGGATAATAATCGGCAACAGGTTCAAAAATGAGAGCCCAGGTTAGCTCTCCCCGATCCCCGGAGAAGACAGCCACCATTTCGTTATAGAGCTCATGGTATGTTGCTGTTGCCGATGGCACCTGGTAGCTACTACTGGGCAAATCGTAGGCTAATAGCTCACCGCTACTGTCCCGCCAAGTCCCCCCTCCGCCGTTAGCATTAGGTCTAAAAGAAGGCCAGAGCATGGCGGCGTAGGTAGCGGCAGCGCAATAATCTTGCACCAGAGCTAGGTTGGCAGCCGCCCAGTCATCGCCGAACCACTCCTGCCAACTGCCACTTAATGAGTTGTGTGCGGTGAAGAAGAATTCCTTGACCAAACGTGGTTCCGAGGTTGCCGTCCAGTCCAATTTGAAATCCTTACCCTCAATATGCATTTCCCGCATTCGCTTAAGGAAAAGATTTTCGGGATATTCCCGCTCCCCGCTATGATACAAAGCAGCAAAAGCCAGCTCTATCCCCGGCTCTTCCAGATCAAAAGCAGTTAAGGTAGAGTAAGCAATTTGCCTGCTGGCAGGGTCATAGTGCATATTATAATGCACCGGCGCTCCCCGGTGGGGTTTCATATGATCCGGAAAGAGATAAAGAGCAAAGGGCAGATACCTGTAGCGCAGAGCCGGATCCGCCAACTTCTGACTTGATGAAGTATCCAGGTAGGGGGCAGGAAAGACCCGGATGGCTGTCCCCGCTTTGCCGGTAGCGCCATCCGCGGAAGTACGCCAGGCGGCGTTGGTATCAAAAGCACCAGAGCCACCGTAACCGGCTCCTGTAGCCGAAGTCACTACCACCTGGGCATGTAAGGGAGGCGAGAGGGCAGTCGCCCCTAAGCTAATTAAGAAGCATAAAAGCATAACCTGCGTCATACCTTGGCGCAGGGCAAAGGGCGAGATACAGGGGAATATATGAAATATACGGTGACGCATCCTATTTCATGCTTCCTTTCTAGCGGTCACGGTCGTTGGGGTCGGCAAAAACGCTTTGGGGATACATGTCGTAAAGTTTGAACAGGATCGCCAACCCCTGAGCGCGGGTTAAATAGTCATAAGGGCGTAAAGTTCCGTCCGGAAAGCCACCGATAACTCTGGCACACACATTGAACATTAAAGAGCGATATATGGGGTAAGGGAAATCGGCTTCACCCCTCTGGGCAGCCGCTAAGCGTTGCGGGATCGTTTGTCCCTCGGTAAGATAGCCACCTAAATAAGCCAGCGGTTTAGGAATACCGGTGTTGAGCAAGTCCACCATGGGAGGGTTCAACCACATATCCTGCGTGTCGGTAAACCACTCCCGATAATTAGCATAATCTTCATCATGCCATTCATAACCGTAGGACTTCATATGGTGGTAAGAGAAGCCGCTTCCCACCGCTAGCATCGCCGCCGCTTCCGCCCTGGTTGCCGGCTGGCTGAGCTCTTCCAGGCTGTACATGCCACCGAATTGGTAAGGCATACGCTGGTTATAGTCCCCCAGAAACCAGGTTCCTAGAGGGACAACTCCGTCTTTGGAAGGCAACTTAGCCTCTGGCTTATCCATCATATAGAGCCAGTCCTGCAGACCATGGCAGCGATTGAGCATGACTACCCATTCAGCTCGGGTGAGATAATCATCTCCGGCGAAAACCATCCCCTCACCTTCCGGGTTGGGCTTGCCGCTAACCACCCCCATCATGACTGCCAATGCCACCATGCCGGCATACCACTCATCTCCGCGAATATCGGGAAACGCGGCTTGCACCGCCTTGAGCAGCTCGGGTTTAACCTGGGGCGAGTTCAAAATATCCATAATGGTCGCATCGGAACCCAGGGGAACTCCCCGGTCATCGGTAAGATCTTCTATGCTCCTCAGGGAGCCTCGGCGCACCCGTTCACTGTGCCAAACATCACCGGCACGAAAGCCAAAGACTTGAATCAGGCGGGTTGTGTTCTTACCTGCTAAATCTTGTCCTACCCAGTAATACCAGTTCTGAGCCAGAAAAAAGTCGGCAATAGGCTTAAGCTGTGCCTTAGCCCCGACAAAGGTGTCCTGCACTAAAAAGGTATCCTGCTTCGGAGGTGAGACCGGTATGTCTACATCCGGGTCTAGGGGAATTATGTAAATCGGGTTGAGAAAAGAGTAGGGGTTTGTCAGGGAAGCCAGTAAATTCCCTGCTACCGACAACTGGGCTAAAGCTATGATTAATAGCCAGGCGGCAAAGCGATAAAGTCTCAACATGATACCTCCTCTCATCAATAAAACGGCATTATCCTGTCATCGCCATCAAAAAACACTCTGCTAAACTTGCAATCTAGCAGAGTGTTGACAAGGGTCTTTGGGGGGCTCTAGCAGCGCCTCTTGGGGAAACAGCTCTTAAAATCTATCTCTAATAGACACCCAGGACTAGGGTTACCCAGGTAGCCACCATAATTGCCGGTGCCAGAGGAAGGCGGGTGTGGGCTGAGATCCTTTGGTTCCAGATCATGGCTAGAGCAGCTGCACCTGCCAAACCGTAGGCCAATAAGGAGACAGGAAAAACTTTATAGCCTATGACACTGGCAATTGCCGCAAGAAGTTTGCCGTCTCCGGCACCTTGCCCCAGCAGATAGAGAAAAAAACCAGATACAAAGATAAAAGAGGTAGCAGCAGTAGCCTCTTGCCAGGAAAGATCCCACTTCGGCCACAACTGTAGAATTAAGCCACATCCCAGCAGGAACCCGCAGGCCTGATTGGGGATACGATGCCATTTTAAGTCGGTATAGGATACTGCCGGCAAAATAGTGCTAAGTAAGACCATCCGTAGGGTTAGCGGAGACATAGCAATACCTCCAAATTTTGGGCGAAACAGCGTGTACATATTCAGTCGAGCCTTACAGTACGGCTACCGACAGCAAAGGGGATTTGCACTTCTCCCATTAGAAAGGAGAGAAATGAGGCGGTGTGGATTACTCCTTGCACCTCCACAGAGGGAGGGTTGGCTGAAGTGCTTAGCATAGTCACTTCAATACGCCAGATGATGTTGCCATCCGGAGCTTTCCGGCGATATAAAGAATCCAGTTTGCAGTCGTAGCGCAAAAAATAATCGAAAGCACTTGCCAGACTGTTTTGATCCAGCTCTGTGGTAAAGTCCCAACGGAGAGGATCTCGCAACTTTGCTTCCAGGGTGACGGTGGTTGCACGCTGCAAGATACCCTCCACCTCTTCCTGCACTCCCATCAGACGGAAGTACTCGGCACTAAAGAGGGCTGCGGCCATAAGGCAGTAGAGGAGGACGAAGAGGGTGACATAACCTTTCTGCTCTTGCCAGTAGGCTCTTAGCTGCCTCATCGCCAAAACACCTCCGACATACCGGGAAGTCGCACTTCCAAGGTAAAAGGGATGGTGATGGCAGCTCCCAGAGGCATGACCACTTGCAGATAAAGAGGATAACGCACCGTTACGGTAAATGTATCTCTTAATTGAATTTTATTACCTTGTATATAGGATACATCCGAGACGGTATAATAAGCCCCGACCATCCTCAGTTCATCCCGCATCTTGTTAAAAAGGGCAGTGATAGCAGCATCGTTTTGCCCACTGATTTCCAGGGCTCTGGTGACTCTTTTGGTCAAAAAAACCACATGTTGATGCTGGATAAAAATATTGAAGAAGCCTGACAAAGTAGCGACAACGGTGATAGCCAGAAAGAACTTAATTAGAAAGTCCACATACATATCGCCGCTATCACCCTGGCGGTAACTTCGCCAACGGTGTAGAAGTTTCACGGGGTTAGTAGTGAGGAGATTCTCCCAGTTATACTTGGCCACAAAACCGGCCAGAAATCGTTCACCCCTTTCATAATCAGGCCACCAAAGACTACCGAAACGATGACCCCAATTAGCCACCCGGTCTGTTGATCTCCTCTGTCCTCAATGAGGAACCTCTGAAAGCTGTAAAGAGCCTGGAGATGAAACATGGAAACCTTTTTCATTTAGCCAATTCTCCTTTCATATGAAAACTGATTGGAGGTTTCACCCTCCCACCTACCTACCCAAAAAAGCCCCATGAGTTTATGAGGTCGGCGATTAAAACATAAATTACGATTGCCATCCCCAAAACAACTAAAACTACAGTAGCTCGGCGCATCTCCCCCGGTCGCTTCTGGAGTTGCAGGCGAAGTGCCTCTCGCCCCTGGATATCTATATCAATCGCCAGGATACGCAGGGCTTCCGCATGAGATTGCCCCTTGGATATACCGATGAGGATGTCGCAGAGATAGGTTACGGTGGGTATATTAAGGCGCTCGCCAAAGCGCCGGATTCCCGTTTCCACCGAGAGAGACTGCATTTCGGTAATCAGCAGAGAGAGATCATATTTGATCATCTCCGGGCAAGCTTCCAGATAGTTACTAAATATGGCTATCAAGTTAGCCCTCCCGACAATTTCATCTTTAATGGCCTCTTCCTTGTCTGCCAGGGAGTAAAGGATGGTGCGCACAAAGGAAGGTAGCAGAAGGCGAATCCCCTGGCGCTTAGCCTCAAGACGATCGCTATGTTCGGTGGTAAAATGGCGAAAAACTATGGGCGGTATTAAACCTGCCAACAGGAGGTAAGATGGCGGCAATCCCAGTAAAGGAACAAAGAAGACTACTGCCAGAGAGTAGAACGCCAATAAGAGCCCTTTAGCATAATACTCAGCAGCGGAGAGGGTAATCCCCACCTGCCGCAAACCTGCCTGTAACTCCATGGCGTTTTCATAGCCCAAAGGAATAAACTGGGCTATCGGCTCGACAAAAGGCTCCACCAAACTCTCCAGAACTTGGTCCCAGAGCCTCTTTTGTTGGACTACAGCCAGCTTGAAGGAACGTTCGCTGCGACGACTGGGGATCCGGAGCAGGATTAACCCCAAGTGATAGAGCCCGGAGTAGGCGGTTACCAGGGTACAGCATTTAACAAAGAGTAGCATACCCACCTCCTAATCCAGGGGTCGGGTGACCCGCAGAACATAGAAGGAAGTGCCCAGGGTAGCGGCAATAAGCACACACACTAAAACTCTACCCACCGCAGTTTTAGTCAAAATATTGTACCAAGCTTCGTTGGAGAGACGCAACACGGGAATAATACCTAAAAGCATAATGACCACAAAGGCATACTCCCGCCAGACCATGGCGGTGACTGTCTCCGCTTCCATCTGCATAATTTTGCTGTCGTTGAAGGCTTTGATAATAGGCTGCAAGCCGAAGCGCAACTCGTTATTTCTGGTGCAGCGAATGAGCATGTCAATCCAATCATCAAAGTAGCGGTTGTTTTCTTTAGCTTGCAGTTTGCGCAAGCCTTCCGCTACCGAGGGGTTGATGGCATGGACATCGATGAGAAATTCATCCACCGGGGTAATACGGCGCAACCTGGGGTCAAGCCCCTTATTTCGCATATTGTTGTAGCTTTCAAAAGCGGCAATAATAGAGTTACTTGCCAGATATGCCTGGGTAACCGAACTCATCATCCCCTCCAGCTGTTCGGCTTCCCGTTTGATATATTTTCGCGAGAGTAGGAAAATATAGATAAGGGGAAGAGGAGTAGCGCACGAACCGACAAAGAAAGCCAGGCTCAAATCTCCCATAACCAGGTTCCCCAGCACGGTTCCTAAAGTTAAACTGAGCAAGCAGAGTATGATAAAAAGGGGCACAGGCACTTGCGCCAGGGAGATAAGGTGCAACCAATATTGCCAGGCACGCTCTATGCGCCCCGGGGCTTTCGCGATAATTAAGTCCCTTTTAGCCCCACGCAGCACTTCACTGGGCGAGATAGTCTTGCTCTGGGGCGAAAAGTCTATCCCCAGGATAAGGACTAACCCCAGAAAGATGAGAAAAAAGACAACTATATAGATAGGCAAGGGATATTCACCCTTTCCAGCGCCTTATCTAAGGGTATTATAGCAGGCGCTGCTTTCAACTTACTTACAAACGGCTTTCATTTTAATCTTATGGCGCCATAAAATAAACCAGCTTGGGAAAAAAAGCTGGTTTTCGAAGAGATACTTCTAAAATTATGGCTCAAGATGAAAGCCCACCGATGTTAAGATATACCTTTGAGAGGAGTAAAAGCAGGGTTATAGCGATATATAAACTCCAAATCCACCCCCTCATCGAAGAGTTGTTGGCAGAGTTTGGGGGAAAGAGAGCCCACCCGCAGATGCTCACCGCGAATTTTGACAATATGGCCTTGTTCATCACTCTCCTTACCCGAGACTACAAACTTGTAAATAGTGTTGCCGCTGACCTCTCCCGCCACCACTCCTGTCGCTTCGAAAATCTCCATGACCTTACGGCTACCATCGGGAAGCTGACGCTTGAAGACCATGAGAGGAAAGGCGCTGACTATATTACGTAGGAGGCGCTCTTCGGTAAGAGTAGTATCCGCTAAAAGACACATAGTAAGAATGCGGTCATAAGCCTCCCGTGCGCTATTGGCATGAAGGGTTGAAACAATAGTGTGTCCCGTGCGTCCTGCCTCCTGAGCTGTCCACGCCTCCTTGCCCCGCATCTCAGCTGGCACCAGAATCTTCGGATGATAGCGTAAAGCGTGGATGAGCATATCTTGCATCGTGATCGGGTTCGGTGGTTCCTTGGTAAGAAAGTGGACTCTATCGTTTAGCACATGCCCTTCCCCATCACGCTTAACCAGGTTTAGCTCCCTGGTGTCTTCGATGGTAACAATTCGGTCTCCATCGGGGACTTCCGAAAGAAGCAACCCGATGACTGCCGTTTTCCCGGAGCCGGTGGCTCCGGCTACCGCCACGGAGATGCCATGACAGATAGCAACACTCAGGAGTTCCAGCTGCTCTGCCGTCATAGTCCCCCAGCGGATAATATTCTCCCGGGTAACAAAGCTGGGCTTTTGCTTGCGAATGGAAGCCATTGCCCCAATCTCCCCATCGGTTACCGGTGAGATAGCCCCGGACATGCGGATACCCCGGGTGAGAAAGGAATCACCGTAAGGCTTGGCTCCGTCAATAGTCACTCCCCCTAAGCGTGCCGCTTTGGTCACGATATTTTCGCTCTCCTCCGCTGAAGCAAAAGCCATCGAGGCTTGCACCTTACCCTGGGGGGTAGTTATCCACACCGCACCCGGCTCCCAGCCATTGACATTAATTTCCTCCACATCACTATCGCTTAAGTAGGCATCAATGAGCCCCAGCCCAGCCATGTCGTTGTAAATAGCATCAACTAAAGAGACGATATCTAACTTATCGGCCAGGCTATTACGGTTAACGTAGCGGGTGATCAGGGAGCGCATGCGCTCCCTAAAGGTAGCCGTTCCCATCTCTTTAGCTAACTCCTCAGCGTGATTACGGGCGATTTCACCTCTCACCTCTTCCAGGATCGCCTGATAATCGTAGGCGTCAATATTTTGTTTACTGCTTACCCTCTTGCGTTGATGGTAGCGGTAGATCAGATGGTGGACTGAAAAATTCCCCATAGCTCCCCTCCTCTCTAACGGTAGATGGTTATTTTATGGTACTACACAACCGCTGCAGAGCTGCGATATAACCTCGGTTCTCTCGGTTATTTTCGGCACAGAGAGGCACCCCGCGGTTTTCATACTCTTTAGCGCCGCGCACCCAAGGTATTTCCTCCCGGATGTTCACCCCGCAGTGATGCAAGTATTGAGCTACATTGGCACTATGGTCGGAGGCGTAGAGCAGGTGAAGCATTTTCTCGTCAAGATCGAGCTGCTCCCGCAAAGAGCGCATCGCCCGGTACCATTGATAGGCGGCATTCCCGGGGGTATGTAGGCAGTAGATGCTATCAGCCTGCACTAAAGCCACATCGGAAAGAGGATTGTGCACATCCCCGGCACAATCGACCACCAGATAGTCAGTCTGCTCATCCGCCAGTTGATCCAACAACCGCTCGGTTTTCGTTTCATCAGGAGGATCAAAAAGGAGAGCATCGCTGTCGTTAGCCAGAGTCATCAGAAAGATGTCACTGCTAGGTCGCTCCTCTCCTGCCTTCCATAAAAAAGAGCGGGGATGCTCTTCCCCGGCAAGGGCTCGGCTTAAGCCATGCTTCTCCCAGATAGCCACTCCAAAGAAGCCTTGGATATCGCCATAAGTAAGATTACAGGAAAGTAGGGTAACCAGCTTATCCTTCTTCGTGTGCGCCAGCATCCACGCCAGATTTACCGCGAAAGTCGTTCTCCCCTTATGACCCCAAACAGCTAAGGTTTTAGCTCGCATAGTTCTAAGGCCTCCTCTCTTGAAAGATGATATGGAAGCCCCCATTATATTCAGCTTGTAGCAGCAGAGCCGACTGTTCCGCATCCACCATAAAGGTAATTGTTTTGGGGATCAGATCCTCCACCCCTCCTTGGGCTGAGGCTAAGAGAAGGGTGTCCCGCCCGTTAGCGGAACTCTGCAGGAGGGTTCCCCGTTGATTTTCCACTGCAAAGACTTCCAGCTGACTAAGCTCTAAGGGATAAACTAAAAGGCGCTGCAGTTCTCCGGTAGACTGCCGCGCCTCACTGATAATAGCTATGGAAACAATATCTCCTTTTTGCAAATGGGATGCCAGCGCTTGAGCGGCATTTTTAGGTGTAACCGTAACTAGCTGCTTCCCCGAGGAGATAAGATGGTCAAACCCTGCACCGAGGCGCTCCTGGGAGAGCTTAGCGGGAAAGAGGAAGTCTCCCGGATAGAGTTTCGTGGCAGTGTAGAAGCCCAACACCTCCTCCGGGTTCATCACGGCTTGCGGTGGCAGGTTGTAGCTTCCTACCTCAACCACTTCCACATGCCGGGCTTCCAAGCGAGTGCCAACTTCCAGTTGCTCCTTAACTCGCACCAGGGATACCGTAGCGCTCTGATCTTTATAGATCCCAGGTAGGAGAACGAAAGCACAAAAGGCTGCCATACCCAGACAAAGCAGGGAGAGAAAGATGCGACCGGTAAAAAAGTTTCGCAGTAGGCGCATGTATTTACGAATCATGAATCACCTCGTTTTTAGCGGGACATGCCCAAAATTCCTCGGCGGGGTGTCGGATCCAGCCCGGGGTAGATGCGGGCCAGCAAGGCGTCGGGAGAGAGGTTGCGCTCCCCTTCGCTGATCATGGTCAGGTTAGTATCGAGGCGCATCACTTTGACGAAACGCTTTTTCGCAGCGTGCCAGGGAGCATCGAAGGCGAGGCAGACGCGGCGGTTGCAGCGGATTAGCTCCGTGAGAAGTTCGGCATTTTGGCTAAAAGCAGTTTCATCTGGGAGACCGGTAGGAGTTAAGATAAAAGGGGTGCCAAAGTCAATAACAATAAAGCGGTAATCTTGATAAAGGGCAGCTATGGCATTGGCTCGCTCCTGAGCGTTCTCCGGGCAGATGGTGATGAGCTTAGGAGAAGCAGCAGCCCATTTTACATCCTGCTTGCCATCAAAAGCTAAAAGGGCGGTGTTACCGTGACGCACCAGGTATTCGGCAATTTTCAGAGAGGTGTAGGTAGCTCCCGCTCCTCGCGAGAGGGCAAAGACCCCGATAACATCCCGCTCAGGAAAAGTGAACCCTTCCTCGGCTACCGCAACACGGCTACTCCCCCGTCCTGACCGGCGCACCGGTTCTCGCTCCGGCGGGGAGTCAGACCCTACCTCAGTTACCACCCAGGAAGCTTCTTCCGGCGGCAGAGAGGGTGCAGCAGCGGGAGCCAGATTTACCTCTGCCTCTACTTCTGCCTCTGCCTCCTCCTCCCCCCTCGCCTCCAGGGCACGGGTGCCCTGCTCCCTATTCCTGGCAAGGATATCCCGGGCAGCCTGTAAACTGGCTTTAGCCGTAGCCCCGAAAGCCGCGGTCACCGAAGGTTCCCGAGGGCGGGAAAATCCAGGGTCAGGAAAGACTGGTGCACTTAAGGTGACTTGGGTGCCCCTTGGCACAGCTCGCAGGGCAGAACAAAGCTCTCCGATGCTCCAGTTGCCGTGACCATCATCGGTGAGAAGGGCAGCCACCCGTTCTTTCGCCCAGTGATAGAACTCGGGATCTGGTGCCAAGCAACAGTAAACCGTGGGGATACCATGCTCTTGTAACCTGGTTATCACCTGGTTGCGCTCCTCAGCATCATGATCGTCCATCTCCAGGATCAGCAGGCAGCTGAGATCTTCGGTGCTTTGCCAGAGAGTTAGAGCTTCATCTATGCTGTAAGCATCATAGTCATGAACCTCTAACTTTTCATCAGCCAGCAGCTTCCTAAAGTTTCTGATAACCAGCCTGTTCGAGGCCATGATTAGGATCAATAGCGACCCTCCCTTCGCAAAAGATCCAACTCGCTGCGATCGGTGGTGATCAACTGATGCTCGTGGTCACTGGCAAGGATTTTAAGGGTGATCCGGCTTCCGCCAAAGAGCAGCAAACCGTGACCTCTTTCGCTATGGGTGATATAGCCGACTTCAGCCGCCGAGAGCGCTAAAACGGTAGCCAGCGCCTGGGCTTCGTGTTCCTCCATAGGGAGAATTATTTTTATCTTGGCCGAGTTTAACATGGCACGACCATACTTACCCTCATCCAAAGCAAACAGGTCGTTAATATCTTGGGTAGCGGAAATCACTGACCCACCATAGCCCCGTATGGTTTTATACATCTCCAGGACATAAGCAGCCGTCTGGGGGTTACCTCCGCTGCCCACCAGACGCCAAACTTCGTCAATGATAAGCACCTTTTTTTGGGTGGGATCCCGGGCGATACGGTCGCGATATATATCCAGCACCAGAAACATAGCTAAGCAGATAGCCTGCCCATGGGGCATATCGGAAACATCGCAGACGATATACTTGCCGTCCAGATTAACATTAGTGGCACCATTGAACAAATTAAGGGAGCCTGAGATGTAGGGACGCATCTTGATCTCCATCTCACGCAAAGCCTCTTCCTGAGAACTACCGGCCACTATCTGCTGATAGAGGTCGCCCAAGGTAGGCATAGCTTTCAGATGCAACCCCGTTGAGACGTAGCCGGTGGGTGGGGTAATTGTATCATAAAAGCTGTCGTTTTCCAAGGTAATACCTTTCGCCGCATAAGTCTCCAGGAGCAAATCGTCCAGCATTTGCTGGTCACGAAAGGAGAGGTCTGGCAGCATGATGCTGAAAAAGGTGCGCAAGCTCTGAAGCTTTCCCGCCAGAACGCTATCCTGAGGGTTACGCAAAGCCTCGCTCCTTATCTCCATAATATTCACCCGCTGAGGCGAGCCAGGCGCCAACCTGATGTAATCGCCGCCCAAGTTATGGCATAGCCTCTTATACTCGTGTCCTTTCAGAGGGCAGATAAACATGGTGGGGATCCCCTGCATACGAAAACGGCTGGCAATTAATTGGGTGGCAAAGGTTTTACCGGAACCACTAGAGCCCAGCAACACGGCGTTGGCATTGCTATACTTTTTCGTATTAAAAATATCTAGCATTACCGGAGCACCGTTAGTATCATTAATGCCTAAAAGCACGCCGTGAGGGTCGCTCACTTCATAAGATATAAAGGGGTAGACACTGCTTAAACTTGAGGTTAAGATATTTCGCCTGGTTTCTTGCCAGACCCCTGGGTTTACTGAGGCTAAAGGTAACGTAGCCTGCCAGGATGGTAGTTGGCGGTAAGCTGCGGGAGTGCTGCGGATGCTCTGCATCGTGAGAATATCCTGGGCTTGTCTGGTTCGGGTTAGCAGAGTATGGTGATCCGGCGCCGAAATACGTACCAGCAAAGAGAACTCCCAAAGGTCATCTCCCTGGCTGAGTGCCCGTCGAATATAGAGAGCGTGGTCTAAGGCCGAGGAGGTAATATCACTGTCCACTCCGTTATATTGACTGCTCAGTTTGGCTTGGGAATATCCGGAGTAGCGTGTTATCTCCCGCATACTCTCCTCTCGAGGCAAGGGGGTAGCGTAAAAAGAGAGTTCAATCCCTTCACCGGCATTAACCAAATTACTTAACCAGGCTGCCGGCACCTGGTAAGGGAAATCATGCACCAGTAAGGTGTTAATATAGAGATTGTCAACCCGGAGCAGGTGGGGGTCAGTGTCGTCAATCTGCTCTGGAACTACCTGAGCCAAGCTCAACTCTTCCGGCCACCCTTGACGTTGCAACTCCGGGCGCTTAAGCAGAGCATAGAGTAGCTCCAGCAGGGAGCGGCTGGGGTTCTGGCTCTCTACTATATCGTTACCACACTTACGCAGCGCTTGGGTCAGTCTCACCTTAAGCTGGAGGAGCTCTCTCACCGCTTCACCTTCTCCCTGGGCCGAAGGGGTCGCCGGGACTACTAAGAAGAAGCGTCGGGTAACTCCCTGGCAGAGAGATACCTCCTGAGCAAACGCCAAATAGGAAAGAATACTTTGATGCACTTCGGCTAAGACTTCCTCTTCACCACGAGCTATCATGTAATCCAGGTGGGAAGTGAGATCCGCCGCCAGAGCCAAGGTTGCTATCTGGAAAGGGCGTTGCAGTATCTTGAGCAGCTCTTTAAAAGCTTCGATAATATAGCTTTGCTCACCTTCGCTTTTCAGGCGAAAGTTCACGGGGGTAATCTCCCAGGCGGCAACAAAACCGCCGCGGTGCTGCAAGATTCCTTGCTCTAGGGAGATAAACCCTAAGATATCCTCTACCCGGTTACCGGGAGTAGCCCCCTTGCTTTTACCTAACCTAAACATAGGGACTACTCCTCCCTGGCTGCCGATAATAGACCCTAGCCAGACGATGGAAAGAGGCTATAAGCAAAAGGCGCTCTCCCATTCCGCTGAGAACAAGGAGCGCCGGAAATATGCCCCCCACCCCCCAGATAACAGCTCGCAGCATCAGAGGTAACGCCGGCAGATAGATAAGCAAACAAGTGGTAGGCATAGCCATAAGCACTGCCTGGCAAACTTGTCGCCCCCGAAAAAGACCCATAACCCTACCGTTATCGCTAAAGTTGCGGGGTATAAAATATATTTCTGTTCACCTCCTTAGCACCCAAAAGGGACCGCCGCTACTGGCTGTCCCTTTGGCTTCATCCCAAATTAGATCCAGTGCCCAGGAACTTTGACTGCGGCTCACACTTACCGGGTCGGCTACTCTTACCTCACCGGCAAAATCAAGACCTGCCAGGACAATGAAGTGTCCGCTGGGAGTAAAACTGCCGGGACCCATCAACGCGATCACCAGCTCCCCCTTGGCCAAGTCTCCCCTTAAAGCTTCCCGGTCGTTGGCACTACTCACCCTTAGACCATAATACTCGGCAGCAGCCGGAATAAGGCTATGGTAGGAGCCTTGTTGATAGGCTGCATAACCGTGAGCGGTAGACCATTGGGCTACCATACTCGGGGTTACCGGCCGCTCCAGCAAGCTGCTGATAACCATCGCCAGAGCAGTAGGACCACACCCGGCAGCTCCTATACTCTCACCGGCATAAGCTTCACTCCCCCAGCGGCTGTCCCGCTGATGGTAATAAGTCAGCAAACCGTCAGGAAATACATCCTTTAAATCTCCCTCAGCATAGCTTGCATCATTACCGCTCCAGGTAGCCTTCTGTAACTGATTGGCCTCCCGCCAAAAATCATACATCAGCATAGCGATACCGCTTTCTTCTTCCGTCAGAGAGAGTCTGGTCAATACTTCCTGAAAAGTGTAGCGCACCACGGTAACCTGGGCATATAGGGTTACCCGGTCATAGCGGTCTACCGAACTCCAGATATCCGTTTCGTAGGCGATAAAAGCAGACGCCAACCGATAAACTGAGGCATCAATTTCCTTGGGGCTGTAAAGAACACTCCAGAGAATGATTACTTCATTGCTTTTAAGGGCAAGCTCTTCCGGAGATGGGATATGGTAAGAGATATGCTCGGAATCGACCCCCTCTTTATTAAGATACTCTTGTTGTTGGACTAACCACTCATCAACCTCCCTACGACTAACCCGATAACAGACCTCCTCGACATAGGCAACTTGCTCCTGAGCGTGCCGCCGGGCTTCCCCTTGCTCCAGACCCTGAGCTGAGCTTCCAGCTCTTAAAATGACCAGGGGAACTGCCAGGATCAACAGCGGCAAGAGGATTAAAGAGAGGACTAAAGATAAGACTATGATAATAGCAATTACCGTGGTGGCTTTCTCCTCCCCGGGGGATGAACCCCTCTCAGAGTACCCCATGCTACGGTACAGGAGCAGCAGCAGTTAGAGCTCCTCGTATAGCCGTTACCAAAGGGGCAAGAGCTTTGCCGGAGAGATCTAAAACTGTGCGGGAATGGTGTCCGAAGTTATCGCCTTCACGAGCAAACCCTAAACCTAAGCTCATATCTCGTATGATATCTTCCAGGCGATCTACCACGTAGAGAATACCATACATGCCCAGCAGGCGAGGGGCTGTCCAGGGAGCATCTGAGGCATACAAGCTGATGGCGATAAGTCCCATCCCCTGCACCAGGTGCATGACCAGGTTGCCAGCAAAGACACGGAAGAAACCTGTCTGCACCCCGCGGGTACTGCGAGATATACTGCAGGCAAAGGCTATGGGAGAGGTGATAACTAAAAAAGCAATGAGAACGGAACGCCGAAATATTTTCAGCAGCAAAACCACCAGCCTAAAGACGATATACATAATGGGAATAAACTCCAGAGAGAATAAGCATATCTCCACGGTATTGCTGGTAATGCGATCTAGGAGCAAGTTTAAAGCGCCATCCAGGGTAGCATGGGTAAGTAGCTGAGGGTTACCCCCGTAAGCAGCGCTGATGATGACGCTGTTAATAAAGGTGCCGTTTAAGTCGACGACAAAAAGCAAAATATCTTTACTGTACCAGGTAAAAAAAAGAGCAGCCATGAGCTGCATACCTATGTGCGCCGGATCATCAGCCTCAATCCCGGTAAAAGCAAAGATAGCTTTACACAGGCTCCACATAGCCACCCCCGTTAGCAAGGCTATCCCCAATACCTGGGAACTTCGATGGAGGGGTTCAAAGAAAGGGAGACCGGTGATTTGCTCCGAGCCACTGATGATGTTGAGAAGCTCTTTGATCCAGGGAATGACCGTCTGGCGGATAGTTCGTTGGACAACGCTGTCAATAGCAGATGCCAGCAGAGATCCTATATCCATAAGCGGTTATTTGAGATAAGGGGTTAGAGTACTCAGGATAAGGCTTAAGCCAGTTAGTATAGCCCAGGCGACAATGGAGTTTTTAATGATCGATTCACCCTTTTGCACTTGCTGGTGGTCACCTCCTGCTAACTGCCGCATAAGAGCGCCCCAGGCGACACCAATAAAAACTCCAATGCCACCGGCATTGACCATAAAGCCGCGCACCGCATCCAGGAGTTTCTCTCCCTGACTAAACACTGTAACCGAAGACGCCCAAACGACAGGACTCAAAGAGAGGACAACCACTAACACAAAGACGTATTTCCTAAGCATTTTTACATTGATCTTCCTTTCCTAACTGAAGAATGGGATTTTGAAAATAGGGCAACAGATGGATCATGGTGGGAGGCTGCATCCCACTGGGAGCAGCGAGAAAAGCAATAGCCTTAAACGGCTGTAGCGTCTGAGTAAACTCTTTCTCGGGAAAGAGATCTTCCTTCTCGATGGTTACACTCACCGTTTCACTCAAAGAGGCTTTATCGGAAATGAAATGCCCGATCAAGGCGCTTTTAGAGGAGCTGGCTGCCGACTCCGTAAGGTTTTTCGAGCGCTTCCTACGCTCCACTTTGCCGGTAAGAAGCTGCATAGTCTCAATGGTGAGCTTATCCACGGAATGCAGCACTACCTTACTGATGAGATTTTGCATGAGAGTCTCAAAGGTGGGGGTATCCCCTCCTAAAGCTTTAAGCAAGGAAGTGTAGCTTTGCGTTGCCACTATAGAGCAACAACGTGATTCCCGAGAAACACCATAAAAGTTGCCGTCCCGACTGGTAACAAACTCCTGATATTCGTCGCAAATAAAGAAAACCGGGCGCTGGCTGTTGAGTTTGCCTCCAGGAATAGTGCGTCTTTGGACTTCTCCTTGAAAATCCAGCTTCAGGTAGGCAGCTATGGTACTGGCGACTTTAGGGTATTCCGCCACATTCATAGCCAAAACAACCATCTTCCCCTGGTTAATTACTTGCGAAAAACCGTGAAAGTTAAGCCTTTCGGGAGTGGGGCAGAAGGTGCGGGAAATCCTTTCCGAGGAGGCAAAGAAAGCCGTCATCTGGGTAACACAGGCTTTAATGGATTCAATGGTAGTTTCAGCACTGCTACTAAACTCCCCGTTGAAGTAGGAAAGGCAGGCCTGGTAATCAAAGTCACTGACCCGGTAGGCATCTCCATAACTTAAAAGAGCCTGTAGTGTTTCAGAGTCTAAAGCTCCCTCTTCCATACTCCAGAAGCTCCTGTTATCTGAGCTAACCTGGGGTAGCAAATTATAACCACTCACCATTTTAATCTCAATGATGATATTCCAGATATTGTAGAGATAAATAAAAAGAGCTACCTTTTGCAGTAGCTCCGCATTTTCCTCGCTCTCCGATGCTGCAGCCAGAGCCGAGAGATCCACCTCCAACTCCAGAGCTATGCGACGTGCCAAAGGGGAATAACGTTGAAACCACCCCAGCAAGGTTCTTCTATCCCCTTGCAGCAGCTCCTGTTTCATGACACCTAACTCCCCTTTGAGCCGCTTAAGCAAATCCAGCATCTTACGCAAGTGCTCTTTATCCGTAACCAAACGATGAATCTCCCCTAAGGAGCAATAGTTTAAAGTGCAGCGGAGCAGGCGGATGCACTCGGTCATCATTTGCGCCGCTTTGGTATCCCAAAAAGCATCCTTTTTGGTGCCGGTATTAAAGAGATCCATGACCATGCGGCACCTTTCCGCTAAATCCACAGCTTCCATCTCCGGCTTGTGCAAAGGGTTATAGGTATACTTGCCATCCAATTCCAGCAAAACAATATCGCCTTCGCGACCACTCTCGGCAGCGTAGCTTAACACCTGCTGGTAAAAGCTTCCTTTCACATCGAGAATTAAAGCGCCGGCTTTTTCAGCCTCCAGAGTAGCAGCGTAAAAAATAACTTGCTTAAGTAGCGGATACATCACCCCGGCAGTCTTACCGGAGCCAATACTTCCCACTACCAAAAGATTTTGGTAAATAGCACTTCCTTCCAAAAAAAGATAACGCGGCTTACGCACCAGGGCTAAGGAATAAGGTTGATGTTGCAACCCCACCACAAAACGGATTTTATGAGCTTCCCAGAGCAAAGGTGGGAACTCCACTTCATCTTCATCTACCGTTTCTTCCCTTTCTGCTGTTAAAGAGTTAGCCGCTAGGGTTTGGTATAGGTACCAACCGACAGCAAAGGCAGCCCCGGTAATTACTCCTAGGTAACTTGATTGCACCAGCTCCCAGAGTTGAGGAAATTCCTGTGACCAGGCGAAAGTTTTTTCTAAAAGGAGAAACTCCCCTGGATGGTGGCAGAAAGCCTGCCATAAAGGCAAGAAGGTTACATAAGAGAGCAGCGCAAAAATGGTAGCAAAAGATATAGGATGGCTAAGAATGGCAATTAGCGCTATGAAACCACCTCCGCACCCGGATGACGTTATCCTTGCCACGGATCATCAGGGTATTTTAGCCTTTTTTAGCAAATGCGGCGCAAAACCCCTGGCTTTAGCCCTGGGGAGCTGTCACTCCAGATCGATACCTCGACGCTCTCTTAGGCGTAAGGTCTGTCCCTGGATATCTTGCTTAATCACGCGTTGCCCTAAAGTTATAATAGAGGAAACAAGTATCGTCAGAGCTATACCGTAAAGAAGCAAGCTACTAATAGCTGGATAGCATAGCAGTTTGGGCAACCCCAGCAGACGAAAAACTAGAAAGAGAAGAGCTGCCAAGGGGTAAGCGGTACAAACAAAAAGCCAGTGCCGATCTCTTTGCAGACGACGCCACTGGCGATGAATTTGAAAATAGAGGGGTGAAATGGTACTCCCTCCTTTAAGTTAAGTCCCATGGCGAAAAAGAATATCTTCAATTACTTTGGTATCTTTTCCCTTACTTTGCAGGAAGATGCGGACAGCCTCCTGTTCAGCTTTGGCGATCTCCCTTCCTATGTAGTATGCCATTTCCGTCCCTTCGTTGGAAGTAATTACCCCCGACTGCATCAAAGAACGGATTAAGGCTAAAAACTCATAACCGTTAGTATCTTCTTCCCCAAAATTTGGACTTCGACTCCCCTCTCCTAGCAAAGATTTCGAACTGAAAGGCTCCGCTGCTGAAGGGTGCTCTGAGGAGGCAGCAAGTAAGACTGCGGCAATTTGTTCTTCCGTCAGTATCAACTCACCGTTTTTGGCCAGACGCTTCAGCTCTTCTCCCTGAGCCACGGAGAGGGATAAACCAGAAGATACCGCAACTAAAGTTGCTATATATTCCTGGTTAGAAAGCTGCAGATAAGAGAGGGCTACCCCTCCTAAAAGCGAGAGCTTCTCCTCATCCACCAGCTGCAACAGTTCAGGAATAAGATAATTAAGACGCCAGTAACGTTCTACTTGAGCTCGACTGACGGCACTCATCTGGGCTGTACCCTCTAACGCATCGGTTGACATATCGGAAGAGGTTTTGCTACTGCGTAAAAGGCGGTAAGCTTTAGCCCTTTCACTGGGGAGGATTCTTTCCCTTTGATGCAAATTAGTTTCTGCTACCAGAGCTGCAGCCGTTTCGTCATCAATACCGTGAAGAACTCTGGCTAAGATAGCTGAAAACCCCAAAAGGCGACAAGCCTCTACCCGGTTATGTCCAGCCAGAATTTGGTATTTATTATCCGGAAGTGTCCGCACTAAGATAGGGTTAGCTAACCCTTTATCTCTGATGGAAGCTGCAAGCTCCTGTAGCTTCTTCGAAGAATAAGGTTGAAAGGGTCTATCTTCCCAGGGCATAAGGTCGTCGAGGTAAACTGACATAACATTACGAGAGTCGTCTAAAGCTTTACCGCTACTAAAAGGTAAAGGTGGAGAAGTCAGAGAATCTACCTCCTCTACTTTATTTTTAGAAGATAGTTGCTTTTTTAAGGTACACTTGCTATAATGTGTACGAAGAAAATATATCAGGTTACAGAGTTTCCGGCTCCCCTGATACTTTTTCCTTAAGCTACACTAAAGGTTTCCGTCGAAACTGCTTGGTAAGAAAGGTATACCCTTTCTCTCGCGCTCCACCAGAATAGCGTCTGTTGCGCTTACCCCAGTGCCCCTGCTGCCATTCTCATGGCATATGTTCCGCCACGCGCGTTAGCCTTTATGCCTTACGGCAAAAAAGGTGGGCATGTTCCAAGCAAAAAGATATGCAATTTTCAAGGAGCTTTAGTGATCTGGCTGTAAGTGCAAGCGCTCGGGGCAACGGGCGCTTGCTTTTTTATCTGTCACCGCTTTTAACGTTTACTTGGAGATTCTTCTCCAATATGGCCTTAGTGTAACAGAGCTGATTTTGTTTGTCAAGTATTATACGCACTAAAATTATATTATTTTTTCTAGGAAAGAATAGTGCCAAATATAGACGACAAATTCATGATTTTCTTTGACATTCCATGATACATAGTGATGACATAAGAAAGCAGCTAACAGTTATTTCCCCTAAAAACGAAGATTAATGTTTAGCTGCAGCATTTTCCAAAAGTTTTTTTTAAAAAAGATAGCCCTGAGGTTGCCATTTTTTTCCGGTTTTTCCTTCTCGAAAGAGGCTGGATGTACAAAAAACCAGAATCAGAATGAGAATCTCCATAATCGTAGTAGTAGTATAGGGGTGTGGATTAAGTGGATAACGCTACAAATCGCTTGGTTACTGGCTTGGGTAAAAATAGTAAAGAAAACTTTTCGGGGATACTTATGGTATAAGTTTCTTTGGCCTGTTAATAGAGCGGTATAAAAAAAGTTATCTACCCTTTTTCCCCGGTAT
>WREE01000008.1 GCA_009779515.1 Symbiobacteriaceae bacterium | reverse complement strand
GAAAGTATGGGTAACAACGGCAATGCTGCTATCCAAATCGGCAGTGGCAGCAGCAACAACATTTTGAATACCGTCATTAATGTTAATGGCGGCTCAATTATTTCGGACAACTCCGGCTATGGCATTAACGATGGTGCCGGTGCCGACGCGGTAACTAATAATACCATTATTACCGTTCGAGGAGGAGAAATTACTGCCGGTACTGCCTGCGCCATCCGTTCCACCGGCGATAAATCTGTCGTCATAGTCAATGGTGGAGTTATCTCTAACGCAGCAAGTAATAACGCTAACCCAACTATTTACATGAACGCTGGTTTGGGAGACAACATAAGTATTAACGGTGGCACGGTGGAGTCTCGCTCTCCCAGCGGTTATACCCTGCAAAGCACTGGTAATATTCAGGTAACTGCCGGTCTGGTTTCGGCTATCAATGGCCGGGCTATTAACTTAGTAGGGATGAACTCCCAAGCCAGAGTCAGCGGTGGAAGCGTGCGCACCACCGGCAACGGCACCGCTATCAGTACCGCTACTACTAACCCGGGGACGGTAAATTATGCCTCAGTGGTGGTTTTCAATGGCACAGTTAGCTCCGCCGGAGGCTACGCCATTAACATTACCGGGGAAAACTCCTCGGTGACCGTTAGCGGCGGCACCATTTCTTCGGCTTCTAACGCCAATTCCGATCATACCATCAATGCTGTAGGCTTGAAGAGCAAAATTGTGGTCACCGGTGGTCATATCTCGGCAGTTTCTGCCAACGCCATCAATACTGTGGCTGCTGCCGGCGAAGCGGTAGTAAATATCGGAGTTAACGCTAAGGTCTCCTCGCTAACCGGAAGGGCTATCCAGTGTGCCGGTGCGCAAAGTCAGGTTACGGTAGGGGGCACGAGTCAGGTTTGGGTGAACACGGTGGGTAATGCCATCCGCTGTAACAGCGGTTCGGTTACCTTAAACGGTGGTTTTGTCTTTGCCTACGGCAGTAATGCCCTGACGGTGGTAAGCTCGCCTAACATCACGGTTCCCCGTAGTCCGGTGAGTCAAACCCTGGTCGTGGCTTGGAATCGAGACATGGGAAATAGGATTTACCTGCAGGGGAGTTCCACCTCCCTTAACCCGGATTTAGATATCAGACTAAACGCCAGCAATGCCAACTTCTGGTGGCACGACCATCCGCAACTTGGGGGTGGTATTTGCATCTCCTATGGCTCCCATGCGGGCTTCTTTCCCATATCTGAGGTAACTATCATTAACGATTACGGCTTAATCTTTGATGTGACCACAGGTTATATGCATGCTAATGTCAGTCGCGACGGCAATCCTAACGATGATAGAAACTTTAGAATTTATACATCAATGTATAACCCTTTATGGGAAGGGTCACCTGGGAGCTTAAAGCTCAACGGTTTTCGTTGGCATACGGGAGCCGAAATAGCGCTTACCTTCTGGTATGGTGCGCCTCCCCAACCGGTTACTGTTTGGCTCAAGGAAGGCACTTACAACACCTTTGGCAGCTCTAACTCCGATGCCCCCTTTGTCTGCGGCATATATTCCCATGGCGCAGTTACCATCAACGGCGAAGGCTCTCTCAGTGGCGGCAGTTTGTTTGCCGGAAACTCCTATGGAGTTAGTATTGCCCATCTCACCCTGGAGAGCGGCACCCTGGAAGCTTGGGGGGGCAGTAGCGCTCTGGCAGCGACCCCTTCGGCTATACCCTCGGCCTACACCTGGTGGTCTAATACGGTTATGGGGGCACCTATCCCTCTTGAGGAGACCGCTCTTTATTACGATCTTGCCTATGGCACACCCTATGCTTATAGCAGTGGCCATAAATACCTCCGCATAACCACCATGCCTTTTGCCAGTGTGCAAAATGTAGAGATTAGCGGCACTATGTACAGTGAGCTGGTCATCCAGCATGCTACTATCGACTTACATAATACCGAGGTTGCCGCCACAGGCTTAAACCATGTAGATGCTGCCGGTTGGTTTACCTACTTACCGGCGGGGCTTACGGTAACAGCTAATGCCAACCCCGGAGACAAGGCTATAACTCTTACCTTCCAGGGGACTCCGGCCGAAGATTCTCAGGCAGTTATGAGGATAACCCTTCCTCGAAGTGTGGTGAAAGCCAACACCACACTGGAGGTAGTCCGCAACAACGAAGCCAAGTTTAACATTACCCCTCTCTATAATCTGGTAGCTACGGCTACTGCTGGAGGAGTGCTTAGTGAAGAGCCAGGCTACTATAGCAGCGGCCGCTATCCTCAAGGGGAAGCGGTTAAAGTTAAAGCTGAGCCTGATACTGGCTATAAGTTTGCCGGCTGGCAGGTAACAGGGGTTTCACTCAGCGCAGCAGAGCTGGACAACCAGGAGTTAACTTTTAATATGCCGCCAGTAGGGGTAACCATAACCGCAGTTTTCTATCATATGCCCAGCTTTACCTTGCGCCAGATAGGCGGAGTCAGCAAGATGGCGGACACCACAGCCCTGGAGCTGACCTTTGACGAAGAGGTCACTGGCTTAACCACCGACCATATCACCATCAAATTCCTTACCGGTAGCGCCAATATAGGTGAACTCACTCCTCCCGAAGGAGGAACAGGGCGGGTTTGGCTCCTGGCTTTGACCAGCGTTAGCCACGAAGGTATCATCGAGGTAGAGGTGGCCGATTTTGGCGACCATTATTTGAATGATGACGGACGCGAACAGGAAACAGAGATTTTTAAAAAGAGTTTATTCCAGCTTACAGTGACAGCTGCCTCGCCTGGGGGGAGCGGCCATACCTTCGGTGACAGCTCCGGGCTGTATGAGACAGGCACGGCGGTGGCGGTTACCTCCGTGGCTGACGACGGCTACAAGTTTGTCAACTGGACGGCTGTCGGAGTGACTATACCCGGCGGTGACGGCGCTAACCCGGCTGCCTTCTTTATGCCTGACGGTGATGTTACTCTCACCCCTAATTTTACCTCTCTACCTGTTATCAGCTTTACGGCTGTGCAAGTCGGGGGAGAAAGCACGCGCCAGGATACTACCGCTATCAAGCTGGTCTTTACCTCACCCCTTACCGACCTTGCCGTCCACAACCTTCTTCTGCATACGGACACAGGCGCTGCGGAAACCGGCAATTTAACCGGCGGTGGCACCGAGTGGCTTTGGGAAATTCCCCGGGTTATCCGAGAAGGCAGGGTTAACGTGGAGGTGACTTATCCTTTTACGGAGCATTACCTGCCGGTAAAGATGCAAGGTGTAGAAATATACCGGGCAACTACTTTTCAATTAACGGTGAACTCTGCCGTAGGCGGCAGTACCAGTGGCAGTGCCAGTGGTTATTACGCTCCGGGCGTCTTGCTCAGTGTTGAGGCGATTGCCGATCATGGCTACCGTTTCGACGGGTGGACGATAACCGGAGCTGCTCTGCAGGGGGGAGTAGAGGCTAATCCGGCTGTCTTTAGTATGCCCGGTACGGCAGTTACGGTGACTCCCAAGTTTATTCTTTTGCAGGACTGCACCTTTACTGCTGTTCAAGGGGGAGGAGCAGATAGAATAGCTGACTCCACCAGGATTGACCTGACCTTCAACGAGGCGGTTAGCGGTTTGCTTATCTCTCATATTCGCCTAACCAACGGGACAGGGGCGGTGGTTCCCGGCGCGCTCAGTGGCAGTGGCACCTCTTGGACGATTGCTTTGGAGAGTGTCAGCAGCCAAGGGGAGCTCTCGGTCACGGTGGATCCTTTTGCCAACTACCATATAGATCCGGATACCCAAATTGTGACGGTTTATAAGGCTACTCATTATAGTCTCACTGTCAGTAGCGGGGCTGGAGGGACGACTAGCACCGCTATCAACGGCGATCTGGCTATAACCGGTAATCTTTCCGGTCTGTACCAGGTGGGCACACCTCTTACTGTCACAGCGCGACCTCATCCCGGCTATATTTTCGACGGCTGGGTGGTCACCGGAACCACCCCTTCCCTAGGCGGCAACGAAGTAGAGTTAACCATGCCGACTAATGCCGTAACCGTAACAGCTAACTTTACAGTTGACGATACTAACCCTTCCCTCCACGGGCTCATCTTCGATGGAGTTAGTGGCGACATGTACTGGGATCTTGATGGCAGTGAGAGCTTAAGCGAACTCAATCTGCAGCACCCCTTTGAGGATGACAGAGGTATTACCTGGGAAGGCGAGCCTGGCCAGCTTACCCTGCACAACTTCTCCTGGCACACGGAAGCCAAAACAGCCCTGACGGTGGTCGGCGCTGATACTATTATCGTAACCAACGGCAACAATGCTTGGGAATCGGTCTCCACCAGTGACTATGCTCAAGGCATTAAGGTGACAGATAGCGAGGTCTACTCTTTAACTATCTCCGGTAGCGGTACCCTGTATGCCAAAGGTAATTATTATGACAACCTTACGGCGGAAGATTACTTCAGTTACGGACTCGACCTGGGTAGTTGCTCCCTGGTTATTTCCGGGGGTACTTTCTATGCTCAGGGCGCCAGCCAAGCCATATCCTGGAAGGGTACAGCCTCAGGACCTCAGGGAGCTTACTATCGCTGGGCGTATAACAAAGATTATCACAATGTGCCTTCCGGCGAACCTGGTCCCGGCGCCGAAAACTCTTGGGATGCCGGGGTGAGCTGGGAGTTCGAGTTTGAATTTTTCCCGGATGATAAGTATGTTATGCTCCAGATATTGGATACGGTCTCTTTTACCCCCAGCCAGCGCGGCGGTATTAGCGATATAGCCGATTCTACTTCTCTGCTGCTGCGCTTTAGCCGGCCGGTTAGCGGACTCACTGCCGGTTGTATTACTTTGTATGACGGTAGCGGCCGAGCAGTGCAGGGGAACCTGAGCGGCTTTGGGGACACATGGATACTTGAGCTTACCTCCGTAGAGTTACAGGGAACAGTGCAAGTAGGGATAATCCCCTTTGGTGATTTCTATATTCTGCCCAGGGGTGGAGATGACGGCATATATTATGAAATTCCGGTTAAAGAGAGCGCGGAAGTCTATAAAGAAACCCTCTTTGCTCTCACCGTCAACAATGCAGTGGGCGGCAGCACCAACGGGCACGGTAGCGGCTACTATGCTCCGGACACCCTCCTGGAGGTAGTGGCTATACCTGGTTTCGGTTATCGTTTTGCCGACTGGACTATCAGCGGTGCCAACCTGGAAGGTGATGCCGACGCTAACCCGGCAACCTTAGTGATGCCGGCCAACCCAGTGGTACTCACCCCGAAGTTTGAGGCACTGCCGTTAGTTAGCTTTACTGCCGTGCAAACGGGTGGGGTAAGCCAACAAGCTGATTCTACGGGGATAATAATTACTTTCAACGAGCCGGTAACCGGTTTAAAGATAAGCGACCTCTCACTGACGGCAGGGACTGGAGATGCTGAAATACGGGCTCTTACCGGTGCCGCTACCACTTGGTATCTGGTGTTGGAGAAGGTTTATCGGGAGGGGGAGGTAACTCTCGCTATCCGGCATTTTGGCGAGTTTATCGTTGATCCTGGCAGCCGGGAGGTAGAGATTTATCAGGCTACCTTCTTTGGGTTGACTGTCTCCAGTGGTATAGGCGGCACCAACAGCGGCCATACCACCGGGCTGTATGAGATCAACACCTCTATTGCGGTAACCGCTAACCCAGGTCCCGGCTACCGCTTTGCCGGTTGGACTAGCAGCGGTGTGAGTATTGCTGGAGGCAATATGGTCAGTACCGCTACTTTTGCCATGCCAGGGAGAGAGGTCGTTCTCCAAAGTAACTTCGAGCTTGATGAGAGTGCCCAGGCAGTTTATGGCTTAATCTTCGATGCTGCCACCGGCAATATGTACTGGGATTTGGACGAATCTGGCACCTTGTCGGCTGTCAACCTGCAGGAACCTTTTGTGACCGGCAGAGGCACCACCTGGAGTGGTATTCCGGGGCAACTAACCTTAAATTCCTTTACCTGGGTAACCAAAGCCAGAACTGCTCTAACCCTTGTGGGAGGGGATACTACCCTGGTGGCTAACGGGCATAACATCTTTGCCTCTGCCGCCGAGACAGATTTTTCCCTGGGGGTTAAGGTTAACTCTGCACAGGTTAAGAGGTTAACCTTAGATGGCGATGGCACTCTCACCGTGAGAGGTAGCCAAAACGCCAAGGTTAGTGTGGCGAGCTTCGGGCTGGATCCTGAAAGCTGTGAACTTTTCCTCAGCGGAGGCACTCTCTATGCTCAGGGCGGAACTATGGCTATTGTTATTCCCCAGGGTAACAGCGATACTATCAGTCCGGCGGGAAGTTACTACCGCTGGGCCTATAACCAGGATTACAACAATATACCGGAAGGCGAACCTGGAACGGGAGTAGAAAACAGCTGGGGGGTAGGGGTGAACTGGGAGGGGAGCGACCCCTTTAGGTTCTTTGAATCCGACCGCTATGTCATGCTGCAGATGCTGGAGCCTATTCTCTTCCAGGCAGAGCAAGTCGGGGGGAGTAGCCATCTGGCAGACTCCACCGGGGTGAGAATCGTCTTCAGCCAACCGGTGGCGGGGCTCTCGGTAGCCGATATTACGGTAAATGATGGAAGCGGTGAAGTTATAACCGGCAATATGAACGGCTTTGGTGACAGATGGCTCTTGCAACTGGACAGGGTTCTCACGGAAGGCGAGATCACTGTCACGGTAGGGCATTTCGCGGGGTTCTTTGTGGATACCACCGCGCACCGGGTGAACGTGTTCAAAGCTGATGACTACAGGCTAACGGTAACAGCAGGTGCCGGTGGCACAGTTTCTGGCAGCCCTTCCGGGCAATATGCTGTTGGTGCGCCTATCGCGGTGACAGCCGTGGCGGCATCCGGCTATACCTTTCAAGGTTGGACTATAGAAGGTGTTGTGCCGGTGGGGGGTAACACCGCTAACCCGGCCGAGTTTGCCATGCCTGACAGGTCGGTTACTCTTACGGCCAATTTTGTTGCTGATAACGCTTCTCTCTATCCTCTGGCAGTCAGTGCCGGTGTCGGCGGTTCTGTTCAAGGAAGTTCCTCTGGAAGTTATGCCGAAGGAGCTCCTATAGCGGTTACCGCTTCAGCTCACCCCGGTTATTTATTCAGCCATTGGACGGTAAACGGTGCCTCTCTTCGCGGAGGCAGCAACGCTAACCCAGCCGAATTTACCATGCCTGCCTCCGCGGTAACCTTAGTTGCCAATTTTACTGCCGAGACGCCGGTAGTACGCTACGATTTAACGGTAGCAGCTAATCATGGCGGAACTGTTTCCGGCAGCATTAGCGGTAGCTACCCAGAAGGGAGCAATATAGTGGTCAGCGCTTATGCCAACCCCGGCTATCGCTTTAACGGATGGAGCGTCAGTGGGGTAAACCTTCCAGGAGGTTCGGGCAGCAATCCGGCGAGCTTCGCCATGCCGACTAACAGGGTGGCTCTAACTGCCACCTTTATCGCCACTTCGGGTGGCAGCGGCAGCGGCAGTGGCAATCCTCCCGACTATACCCCGACGCAGACGGAGCCCCCGACCATAGCTCCCAGTCAGCCTTCGGTACCGTCGTCTACCGCACCTCCCACGGAGGCGCCTCCGGCTGCCACCTCGCCGGAAGAGCCTGCTTCCGGCGGAGATTCAGAGGAGGATACTCCTCCCCAGCCGGTATTTATCCCGGATCATATTGCCTATATCTTCGGCTATCCCGAGGGTACCGTAGAACCCGACAACCTGATTACCCGGGCAGAAGTGGCCGCTATCTTCTACCGTTTGCTTAAGGAGGAACTCCGGGCTGGCTATACCGGGGGAGAAATCGCCCTATGGGATGTGGAGGAAGGCAGTTGGTACTACAGTTCAGTGGTAGCTATGCACAGTATGGCTATCCTGGGGGGGTACCCCGACGGCACCTTTAAGCCTCAAAACTATATCACCCGAGGGGAGCTGGCGGCTATAGTGACCCGCTTTGCCGTCAGGATGGAGTTGCCCGCTTTCTACCAGACCGGCTTTAACGATATAGCTGACCATTGGGCAGCTTATGATATTACCTACGCAGCCACCATCGGCTGGTTGGGGGGCTATCCCGATGGGAGCTACCGACCGGATAGCCACATGACTAGAGCAGAGTTCATGGCGCTCACCAACAGAATTTTGGAGCGACTGCCGGAAACGGTGGAGGATTTACTGGTGAACGAGATGAAAGTATGGGTAGACAATGCTGACCCTGATAAATGGTATTATCTTGCGGTTCAGGAAGCCACCAACTCCCATATTCCCATGTTCAGGGAAAGAAAGGCGGAGCAACCCTTTAGAAACGAATACTGGATCGCCATGATTAAAGAATAATCCTTCAGAGCAAGGTATCGTTTATACCTTGCTCTCAGACTGAAAAAAACCGGTTTCGGATTCTTTGTTTCCTACCTAACTTACCTTAAAGGGATAAAAGTAACCGCTTTTTGGCGACCTGCGCGTCAAAAAGCAAACTTAATTGCAAGAACACAACTTAATTCGCCGAAGAGCGCACTCTTAAGGCGAGAGGCTGAAGACTTTGTCTTCAGCCTCAGAGCAAGGTATCGTTTATACCTTGCTCTTTCTCTAAGGAAAGGAGTATGCCGATGCTGCGAGTTTGGGGGTTACGTTTACCGTTATCCCGGCGCCTCCAAGTAGAGGCGGCGCTGCGTCGCTATCTCTTGCTACAGCCGGGGGAGACCATCCAAAACTTACGCCTGGTGCGGGAGGCTTTGGATGCCCGTAAAGAGGAGCTATCTTGGGTTTATACTGTGGAGGTAGAGTTAACCCCTAAGCGGGAAGCCGCTCTCTTGAAAAGAGGCTTGCCCCGGGTCATGGCAGTGGAGCTCTACGACTACCGGCTGCCTTCCCCCGGGGAGGAGCCTTTGGCAGCTCCCCCTATCGTGGTAGGTGCGGGACCTGCCGGTCTCTTTGCGGCTCTAACTTTAGCCGAGGCAGGTTTCGCTCCTCGGCTGCTGGAGCGGGGTGCTCCAGTGACGGAAAGGGTAGCAGCCGTAGAACGCTTTTGGCAAACCGGCGAGCTGGATCCGGAAAACAATGTCCAGTTTGGCGAAGGGGGCGCCGGCACCTTTTCCGATGGTAAACTCACGACTCAAACCCGAGACCCGCGGATAGCTAGGGTCTTGCAAGGCTTGGTTACCTGGGGCGCCTCCCCGGAAATATTGTATCAGGGAGCTCCCCATGTCGGCAGCGATAAGCTGCGGGGGATTCTGCTTAAGTTACGGCAGCACCTGCAGCAATTGGGAGTAGAGATCCGCTTTCGGGCAAAAGTAGAAGAGCTGATTATCCAGGCAGGAGCCATAAAGGGGGTGCGGCTGTCAGGTGGCGAAGAGCTGGCGACAGAGGCACTGGTTCTGGCGGTGGGGCATAGCGCTCGCGACAGCTACACCATGCTTCACCGGGTGGGTGTCCCGCTGGCAGCTAAAGCTTTTTCCTTAGGAGTGCGTATTGAGCAGTTGCAGGCAAGGATCAATCGGCAACAATATGGCGACCAATGGCCAAACTCCCACCTGGAGCCGGCTACTTACAAGCTGGTTTATCATAGCGGTGAGGGGCGAGCGGTGTACACTTTTTGTATGTGCCCCGGAGGGGAAGTGGTGGCAGCCGCCAGCGAGGAGGGGCATTTGGTAACCAACGGCATGAGTTATGCCGCTCGGAGTGGGGTTAACGCCAATGCCGGGTTGTTGGTGAGTGTTACCCCCCAGGATTTTGGCTCTGACCCCCTGCAAGGTATTGCCTGGCAGCGTCACTGGGAAGAGTTAGCCTTTAAGCTGGGTGGGAGCAACTACCGGGCGCCTTTACAGCGGGTGGATGATTTCTTAGCGGATACGCTGACCCAAGAGCCGAGGGAGGTACAACCTACCTATCGTCCCGGCGTGGAGCTGGCCAGGCTTAAAGAGACTCTTCCCCCTTTTGTCCACACAGCGCTTCAGGAAGCTCTGCCACGATTGGAAGCCTCCCTGCCCGGTTTTGCCCCCGGGGAGGCTTTGCTCACCGGCATTGAAAGCCGTTCCTCGTCTCCTTTGCGCATTATCAGGAATCAAGAGGGGGAGAGCCCTATCCGAGGCCTCTTTCCCGCTGGTGAAGGGGCAGGTTATGCCGGAGGTATTATCTCTTCGGCGGTTGATGGCATTAAACTGGCTGAGACTATTATCCAACGATATCGTCCACCCAGGCAGGAAAAAGTGCTTTTAAAATAGAAGGAAGAACAAACGTAGGAAAAATGGATCATGCCGAATTCGGACTATGAAAGGATGGGATCCCTTTGTCGTATCCAATCGCCGATCGTATGCGGACTATGCAACCCTCCCCTATTCGCGAAATTTTAAAGATGGCAGCTGACCCCAAGGTCATCTCTTTTGCCGCAGGTAACCCGGCACCAGAAGCTTTTCCTACTGAGGCTATTGCCCAAATTACTGCCGATATTCTCCGGGAAAACCCAGTGGCTGCCCTGCAGTACTCCGTCACCGAGGGTTACCAGCCGTTACGAACTACTCTCAAGGAAGTAATTAAGGCCAATTACGGCATTGAAAGTCCGGGGCATGAGCTGGTTATCCTCTCCGGTGCCCAACAGGGTATGGATTTTACCTGTAAAGTTCTTTGCAATGAGGGCGATGTCATCATCACTGAGGAGCCTACCTTCGTGGGCGCTCTCAACACCTTTCGCTCTTATCAGCTGAATATTATCGGCGTTCCTTTGGAAGAGGATGGCATCTCCCTGGAAAAGCTGGAGGCTGCCTTGGCTGCCAACAAGGGGAAGGTGCGCTTTATCTACCTCATTCCTACCTTCCAGAACCCCTCGGGGTTGACCATGAGCTTGGCCAAGCGCCAAGGTTGCTATGAACTGGCCAAGAAATACGGAGTGATGATTCTCGAAGACAACCCTTACGGAGAGCTGCGCTTTACCGGGGACGAACTCCCCCCGATTAAAACTTTTGACCGGGACAACCTAGTCCTTTACGTAGGAACTTTCTCCAAAATTTTGGCGCCGGGTATTCGGGTAGGTTATGTCTATGGTCCGCCAGAAGTTATTGCCAAAATGGTGGTAGCTAAGCAATGTAACGACACCCACACCGGCAATATCTCGCAGCTTCTATGTCACCGCTTTCTCACCCAGTACGATTTTCCAGCGCACTTAGAGTACTTGCGAGGGGTATACCGCAAGAAGTGTGGCATTATGTTGGGAGAGCTGGATAGGCTGGTGCAGAACAAAATTACCTACACCCGTCCCCAAGGAGGGCTTTTCATCTGGTGCGAACTCCCGGCAGGTGTTGATATGCCCGGTTTTGTCGCTACCTTACTGGAGCACAACCTGGCGGTGGTACCGGGGAGCGCGTTTATGGTGGATGGCTATGCCTCGGTGCAGACTTTCCGCATGAACTACTCTACCCCTACCGATGAGCAGCTTTATCAGGGAGTAGCTATTTTGGCAGACGTTATCAATCGTGTCCTTCAGTGAAGCTGAACTGGAGCGCTATGCCCGGCAGATAGTTATACCCGGGGTCGGTGTGGCTGGTCAGCAAAGGTTGCAAGAAGCACGGGTAGCTATTGTCGGTTTAGGTGGCTTAGGAGCGCCAGCGGCTCTCTACCTGGCAGCCGCCGGGGTGGGTCATCTAACCGTGATCGAAAACGACCTTCTGGAGAACAGCAACTTGCAGCGTCAGGTTTTGTATGAAACAAGGGATGTGGGTAAGCCCAAGGTGGAGCAAGGAGTGCGGCACCTACAGGCTCTCAATCCCTGGGTTAGTTACCGCGGGGTGGGTGAACTTCTGGAGGAGGGTAACGCCATCAGCCTCTTGGCGGGGCATCAGGTGGTTATCTCCTGTGTGGATAGCGGAGCTGCTAGGCAGGTTATCAACCGCGCCTGCCTGGAGTTGAACACCCCTTGGGTCGATGGCGGGGTGGTGCGGAGCCACGGTATGGTGATGACCCACCTGCCGCGGCAAGGTCCCTGTTACCATTGCCTTCACCCCGAGGAAGATTTCCAGGAAGGTCTAACCCCTGCTCAACTGGGGGTATGGGGAGCTGCCGCCGGGGTTATCGGCAGTCTGCAAGCGATGGAGGCTCTCAAGCTGATCCTGGGGGAGACAGCCAACTTGTTAGTAGGGCGCATGTTGTGGTTCGACATGCAAAATATGCATGTCCGGGAAGTTGTTATGGAAGCTAATCCCAGCTGCCCTTTATGTGGTGGCGGTTAAAAACAACAATCCCAGAAAGGGGGCTTTCTCTCCATGGAACCCGAGAAAGATCAGTTCCTAGAGGATATGCGCTGGACAATAGATTGGGCAGCCCTGAAGCTACTGGTTCTCAATTGCCAACGCTGCTCCCTACGCCAGGGTTGTACCCAGGTGGTTTTTGGCGCCGGCAACGAACAGGCTAAGTTGCTGGTCATCGGCGAAGGGCCAGGGGCGGATGAAGATCAGCAAGGGGAACCTTTTGTAGGTGCTGCCGGTAGGCTTTTGGATAATATTTTGCAAACTTCGGGCTTTTCCCGTCGGAGCAATGTCTATATAGCTAATATTGTCAAATGTCGCCCTCCGGGGAACAGGGTTCCTACCCCCGAAGAGCGGGAGAGGTGCCTTCCTATCCTAAGGGAACAGTTTCGCCGGTTGCGTCCCAAAATTGTCCTGTTGCTGGGGGCTACCGCTATTCAATCCATTTTAGGCACCAAGGAGCCGATCGGTAAAGTGCGAGGAACCTGGCAGGAAAGAGGCGGGGTTCTCTTTATGCCCACTTACCACCCTGCGGCTCTGCTGCGTAACCCTAACTGGAAGAAAGATGTTTGGGAAGATATGAAAGAAGTGGTGCGCCTTTACCGGGAACTGGTAGACCCTGAGCATTTTCCCGAATTAAAGCTGTAGTACCGCTATACGAAAAAACATTGTAACGTATCTTGAAAGGTGAATAATAATGTGCTATTATCTCCGGAGGCAGCCGTTTTCTATGGAACGAGGTGAAAAGTATGAAAGAGAAGATACATCCCCGGGTTTATGAGGCGGATGTAATCTGTGCCTGCGGCGAGCGTTTCACAGCTATCTCTACCAAGCGGGAGATTAAAGTGGAGTTGTGCTCCAAATGTCATCCATTTTTTACCGGTAAGCAGAAGCTGGTGGATACAGATGGTCATGTACAGCGTTTCTTGCGCCGCTGGGGTATGACCCTGGAAAGCGAGAAATAGCTATGCGCCATAAGCAGAGCCAAGGTTAACGCCTTGGTTCTGTTTGTTGCTGTACCCGGGGGAGATAACCACCAACTAAGGGAGTTTTTAGATGCTGGATAAATTAATTGCTATAGAAGAGCGTTTTCGAGATTTGGAGGCGGCTTTGGGAGATGCCACCTTGTTGGCAAGGCAGAGCGAATATCTCAAACTGGCGAAAGAGCACGCCAGCCTGGCAGCTACCGCTCGTTGTATTGGGGCATACCGCAAAACTTTGCGGGAGCTGGAAGCGACCGAGGCGGCTTTGCATAGTAACGAAACTCACGAAGCGGAATACTACGAACTGCTAAATGAAGAGTTACAGCAGCTGCGGGAGCAGGTCCCCGCATTGGAGCAAGAGCTGCGCTTACTGCTACTGCCCAAAGACCCTAACGATGAAAAGAACGTCATTGTGGAAATTCGGGGAGGTGCCGGAGGGAGCGAAGCGGCGCTTTTTGCCGGTGACCTCTACCGCATGTATACCCGTTATGCGGAGCGCCAGGGGTGGCGCACCGAAATCATGGATCTCAATGAAACCGATTTGGGCGGCTTAAAGGAAGTAATTTTTGCTATTTCCGGCAGCGGAGCTTACAGCCGTATGAAGTATGAAAGTGGTGTGCATCGGGTGCAGCGGGTTCCTGAAACCGAAGCCTCAGGTCGCATCCATACCTCCACGGCAACCGTGGCGGTGCTTCCCGAAGCCGAAGAGGTAGAGGTGCAGGTCAACTTAAACGATTTGCGTATTGATATCTTTCATGCCGGGGGGGCTGGCGGACAAAATGTCAACAAAGTGGAGACCGCCGTGCGCTTAACCCACCTTCCCAGCGGCATTGTGGTTACTTGTCAGGACGAACGTTCCCAGCTGAAGAACCGGGAAAAGGCTATGCGGGTTCTCCGCGCCCGTCTTTTAGAGCGGGAAGAGGCACAGCAGATGGCGGCGGTAGGTGCCGAAAGGCGCAGCCAGGTGGGGAGCGGAGACCGTTCGGAACGGATTAGAACTTACAACTTTCCCCAGGGAAGGATTACCGATCACCGTATAGGTATGACTATTTACCAGCTGGAAGACTTTTTAGACGGTGCTTTAGACGAGATGATCAACAGCCTCACCCTGTATGATCAGGCAGAGCGTCTGGCTTTCAGCGGTACCGATAAACTCACTTAAAATGACGGTAGGCAGTGCCTGGCAGAAGGCGACAACGGTGCTTATACCTGCCTACCCCCAACGCGCCAGGCGAGATGCTCGCTTGCTCTTGGGTCATGTCCTGCGCTGGGAGAGTGCTTATTTGTTAGCCCACCTGGATGATCCTATCACTACCCGAGCCATCCGGGAGCTGGAGCCTTTGCTGGAGCAACGGGGGAGAGGTGTCCCGCTACAGTACTTATTGGGTAAACAGGAGTTTTATGGTTTACCTGTGGCAGTAGGTCCAGGGGTGCTTATCCCGCGCCCGGAAACGGAGCTACTGGTGGAGCAAGCCTTAACCCTGTGGGAGCCTCAGCTTCCGCTACGTTTAGCCGATCTTGGCTGCGGTAGCGGTGCTATTGCCTTGGCGTTAGCCTTTCTTTTTCCCCGAGCCACTATTGAGGCGGTAGAGCTGGATCCTACAGCTCTCTCCTGGGCGGCGAAGAATGTGCGGGAGCTGGGCTTCAGCCAGGGGATAACCCTTCACCTGGGGGACTTCAACCATAGCCTAACCGGAGGGTATCACGGTATTTTTTGCAACCCTCCTTACATTCCTAGCGGGGAAATTCCTCGGCTACCCCGGGAGGTTCAGCAGGAGCCTTGGCTCGCTTTGGATGGGGGGGTGGACGGGTTGGACTTTTATCCCCCATTAGCCAACATCGCTCGCCGTCACTTAGAGCCAGGTGGCTATCTCCTGGTAGAGATAGGTATCGGGCAAAGCGAGGCAGTGGTGCATATTTTCGCCTCCGCCGGATTACACTCTGTTAATATAATTAACGACCTGGCTGGAATTCCTCGCTTGGTTCAAGGGCAACAACATTAGGAGGTTCAAATGGCAAAACTCGCGTTTTATAACGCGCGTCTGATAACTCCTGAAGAGCTGGTATTGGACGCTGCTTTACTGGTGCAAGATACCCGTATTCTCGGTATGGTATCCGCCAACTCAGTTCCCGATGAATATGCTCCTATCGACTTAGAAGGGTGCTGGTTGTCTCCCGGATTTGTCGATATTCATGTCCACGGGGCTGGAGGGGTTGACACCCTGGACGCTGAATATAAAGCTATCCAGTCTTTAGTGGCTAAACACCTGTATCACGGCACCACTGCCCTTTATCCCACGGTGGTTTCGGCTTCGCCACGGCAGACCATGGCAGCGCTGTTGGCAGTGCAAGACGCCATGAAGCAAGAACCCCTCTGTGGCAAAGTGTTGGGGGCGCACTTAGAAGGACCATTTTTAAACCCGGCTTTTTGTGGTGCCCACGAAATAATACACTTAAGAAACCCAGCCGATTGTGTTGACGAATGGCAAAAATATCTCCAAGAACCTGTAGTGAAACTGATCACTTTAGCCCCTGAGCTTACCGGAAGCGAAGAGCTTTCCCGGGCAGCCACCGCCAAAGGCATTCGCCTGGCAGTAGGGCATAGCGGCGCCGACTACGATCAGCTCCAAGAGGCGCGCACCTGGGGGGTTAACCAGTGCAGCCATATCTTTAACGCGATGTTGGGCATTCACCATCGCGACCCAGGGACTGCCGGGACTATCCTGGCTATGGACGCCTACTACGCGCAAATTATTGCCGACGGCGTCCATCTCCACCCAGCTTTGCTGCATATTATCGCGCGCTGCAAAGGGGCGGAGCGGGGCATTTTGGTGAGCGATGCCATTCGCACTGCCGGTATGCCTGAAGGGGAGTATACCTTAGGAGGGCGTACGGTCGTCCTTAAAGGGGGAGAAGCCCGTACTGTGGAAGGGTCTCTGGCAGGTTCTAACATTTTCCTAGCCGATGCGGTGCGCAACTTGGCTAAGTTGACTTCGGTAGGGCTTCAAACAGCGGTGCAAATGGCGACCTTAACTCCCGCCAAAGCCATGGGGATTGAAAACAGCAAAGGCTCCCTTAACAAAGGAAGAGACGCCGACTTAGTGGTTATTGGTGATGATTTACGCATCAGGCAAGTTTGGAGCCGAGGCAAGCAAATTAGGTAGGAGTTCCAAGTGCGCCTGGCACCATCCGAGCGATCTTGAGATATGCTGAAAGGGGGTATTACCCTGCAAGTATTTACACTGTTTCGCCCCCCTCCAGCCCTGAGCGTTCTTCAGCAAGCCGGCAACTTTGTGCAGATTCAACAGGCGGCAGCTATACTGGGGCGGGGAGAGGTTGTGGCTTTTCCTACCGAGACCGTTTATGGTTTGGGAGGAAACGCCTTTTCCGACGAAGCGGTTTCACGAATTTTCCATGCCAAGGGGCGACCCGGGGACAACCCTCTTATTGTGCATATTGGGCATCCGGAAGAGCTGCGCCGGGTAGTTACCGGCTGGCCACCGGTAGCAGAGGAGCTCATCAACCGCTTTTGGCCTGGCCCTCTGACCTTGGTTCTACCCCGACGTCCCGATGTTTCTGCTTTGGTTACTTCTGGGCTGCCTACGGTGGCGGTGCGCATGCCCAATCACCCGGTGGCTCTGCAGCTCCTGCGAGCGGTGGGCTTTCCTCTGGCTGCTCCCAGTGCTAACCGTTCCGGGCGCCCTAGCCCTACCAGTGCGGCTCACGTTATAGAGGATCTTGACGGCTTCATTGCCGCAGTTATCGACGGTGGGGTCACCCCGGAGGGGGTAGAATCTACCGTCTTGGATCTTAGCTCCCAGACCCCGGCGATCTTGCGCCCTGGGAGTATTACCCGGGAGATGCTCCTCCCTTACCTGCCTGGTTTGCCAAGCTCCGTCAGGGAAAGTGAAATAGCCGGTGTCCCTTTGGCACCGGGGATGAAGCACCCTCATTATATGCCGAAAGCCCCCTTGTACCTTTATATTGGCGAGAGGGAAGCGGTACAGCAACGGATTAACCAGGATGCCATTCTGTGGCAAAGCTCCACCCGTAAGGTGGCTATTATTCTTACCGACCCCACCCCGGAGATGAGCTTCCCCGGGGATTTGGTGTTGGATCTTTCCATTCCCAGCGGCTCTACTTCCGCTCCGTCGGTTCATGCCGAGGAGCGGCTTCGCACCGTCGCCAGTAATCTGTTTGCGGCTTTACGCTTTTGCGACCAGGAGCGCATGGGGGTTATCCTGGTTCAAGGAGTCGAGGAGACAGGTATCGGGGAAGCGATTATGAACCGCCTTAACAAAGCAGCCCGGGAGGCATATTATGTCGTCTCCCGTAGCTAGCCCTAAGCCCCGAAGCCTGCTCTTTATCTGCACCGGTAACACCTGCCGCTCTCCTTTAGCGGAGCTTTACGCTCGTAAGTTTTTGGCAGAGGCAGGCAGGGAGGTCGAAGTGGCCTCTGCGGGTCTTTATGCCCAAGAGGGCGCTCCCATGTCGGTTAACTCTACTCTCGTGGCAGCTCAGGAGGGGCTGGACTATTCTGGTTTTAGCAGCACCTTGGTGAGCCGCCAACAGCTGGAGCAAGCAGACTTAATCTTAACCATGACCAAGGCTCATGTGGAGTTGCTGCAGCAGCGTTTCCCGGATTTACCTTGGCAGGGTAAGCTGCACCCCCTTAAAGAGTATGTGGGATTGGCAGCACCGGGCAGTGGTGATATCAGCGACCCTTACGGAGGAACCGTTGCCCAGTACTGGGCAGCGGCATGGGAAATTAAAGAAGCAGTGCGCGCTTTAATAAAGGAAAATTAGCGGCAAAGCCGAATATATATGAAAAGCCGGGGCTTGCCATACCTTGGTAGACTCCGAAAATAAGATAAAAATTGTTCGAGGTGATTTCCTTGCCACATCAACTGCTGTTAGCAGCAGATCATGCCGGATTTGCCCTAAAGGAGTACCTTATGGAAAAGCTTTTGGGGTTAGGGTTAGCCGCTAAAGATTTAGGTTGCTACGACGAAAATCCGGTAGATTACCCCGACTTTGCTATCAAACTGGTGGAAGAGTTGCTACAAATTGAAGGTACCCGTGGCATCCTGGTCTGCGGCACCGGCATCGGCATGGCGATGACCGCTAACCGCTATCCGGGGATTCGGGCTGCCCTTTGTCACGATTCCTACACTGCCAGGCAAGCTCGTGCCCACAACAACAGCAATATCCTTTGCTTAGGGGGGCGCATCATTGGCACTGCCTTAGCGGAGGATATTACTCATACTTGGCTGCAGACCGCTTTCGATGGCGGCAGGCACCAGCGGCGTCTGGATAAAATCACCAGACCCTAGAGCTTTAGCGCAACTAATTTGTGGCGCCCCTTGCGGCGCGAAGGTGTGTTAAGCATGGAACTTAATCTTAGTCTTTTAGCCACCCAGGCAGGTGAAGCCCTGCAAGAGCTTAGTGAACGGGCCAAGCTTCCTTCTGGTAGTCTGGTGGTGGTGGGCTGTAGCACTAGTGAAGTCAAGGGGGAGCATATCGGCTCCGCCGGAAGTCCGGATATAGCGGCAGCTATCTTCGCAGGGTTGCAGGCTACTGCCAATCTGCACGGGTTGCAACTGGCTTTGCAGTGCTGTGAGCACCTAAACCGTGCCTTGGTGGTAACCTCAGAGGTAGCCAGGGAGTACCGGCTGGATACGGTCTCAGTTATCCCAGTGCCCCACGCCGGCGGTTCCATGGCGGCACACGCTTTTGCCACCTTACCCCGAGCGGTGGTGGTAGAAAGCTTGCAGAGCCAGGCCATAGCCGGTTTAGATTTTGGCGCTACCCTTATCGGTATGCATTTAAGGCCGGTCGTAGTCCCCGTAAGATTAACTAACCGCAGTATCGGCAGAGCCTCTTTGCAGGGAGCCTATAGCCGCCCTAAACTCATTGGCGGCGAACGGGCAGTATATCGTTAACAATTATAGTTAATAGGAGGTTTTATTTTGAAGGTCAACGAACTGGAATTTTTACGTCAAACAGATCCCCAGCTGGTGCAAGCTATGGACGAGGAGCTGGGAAGGCAGCGCGAGCATATTGAGCTTATCGCTTCCGAAAACTTTGTCAGCCGCGCCGTTTTGGAAGCTGCTGGTAGCGTTCTTACCAACAAGTATGCCGAAGGCTACCCCGGCAGGCGCTACTACGGCGGTTGCGAGTTTGTGGACAAAGTGGAAGATCTCGCCCGGGAGCGGGCTTGCCAGCTCTTTGGTGCCGACCATGCTAATGTACAACCCCATTCCGGTTCCCAGGCTAACACGGCAGTTTACATGTCGGTGCTGGAGCCGGGTGATGTCGTCTTGGGTATGAACCTATCCCATGGCGGGCATTTAACCCACGGCTCTCCGGTTAATATCTCTGGTCTCCTGTATACCTTCCACGAGTATGGGGTGGAGCAGGGTTCGGAGGTTATCGACTACGACAAAGTTATGGAGATTGCCCTGCAGTGCCAGCCGAAAATGATCGTCGCCGGCGCCTCCGCTTATTCTCGGGCTTTAGACTTTGCTAAGTTTCGCGATATTGCCCTAGCCGTAGATGCTTACCTTATGGTAGATATGGCACATATTGCCGGTTTAGTGGCGGTGGGTCTGCACCAGAACCCGGTCCCTTACTCCGACTTTGTCACCTCCACCACTCATAAAACCCTACGGGGTCCTCGAGGTGGCTTAATACTAACTACCGAAGAGTATGCTCGCACAGTGGACAAAACTATCTTCCCTGGCATCCAAGGCGGTCCCTTGATGCACGTCATCGCCGCCAAAGCCGCTGCCTTCCAGGAGGCGCTACAGCCGGAGTTTAGAACATACCAGGAGAAGGTTTTGGCTAATGCTAAAGCTTTGGCTGCTGCCTTGCAGAGGAGAGGGTTCCATATTGTCTCCGGTGGTACCGATAACCACTTAATGCTGGTGGATCTGCGCAGCAAAGAGATTACCGGTAAAGATGCCGAGGAGCTTCTGGATACCATCAATATTACCTGCAACAAGAACACCGTTCCCTTTGAAACCGCTTCGGCTTTTGTCACCAGCGGCATTCGTCTAGGGAGCCCGGCGGTTACCTCCCGGGGCTTCGATGAAGAGGCTATGGATGTCATTGCCGAAATTATGAACACCGCTATCACCAACCGCGGAGACCACACCGTCTTGCAGCAGTGCCGTCAGCAAGTTCTCCAACTCTGTGCCAAATTCCCTTTATATTAATATGTCTGAATATAACGTACCATCTGGAGCAGGTTCTCTGTTCCAGATGGTAGTCTGCAGCCATCCGTTACTGCAGGAGAGGCTCGGTTTGCTTAGGGATAAAGAATGCAGCGAAAAAGAGTTTCGTCGCCTGTTAACGGAAGCCACCTACATGCTGGGTTATGAAGCTACCCGCACCTTGGAAACCACCAGTTACCCTATCGAAACCCCCCTGCAAGCTACCACTGCCCAGGCGGTAGTGGGGAATTCTTTGCTCATACCCATTTTGCGCGCCGGTTTGGGTATGGTGGATGCCATGCTTCAGCTCCTACCCGAGGCCATGGTGGGGCATATCGGGCTTTTCCGCGACCATGACACTTTGCTGCCGGTAGAGTACTATGTTAAAATTCCTTACGACCTTCAAGACAAGCAGGTCTTCTTACTGGATCCCATGTTGGCTACCGGGGGTTCCCTAGCTTATGCTCTGGAACTTCTGGAGCAGCGCCGGGCAGCTTCAGCGACTCTGATCACCTTGGTATCTGCTCCGGAAGGGATCCGCCGCATCCAAAACGCCTCTATCCCCCTCAGGCTTTTTACCGCTGCCGTGGATAGTGGTCTTAACGACTTAGGCTATATCGTGCCTGGGTTGGGGGATGCCGGCGACCGCCTTTACCGTTCATCTTCCTTCTAAAGGAGTTTACATGAATATGGAGAGACCAAGTTGGGAGAGCTACTTTATGGAGCTGGCTACTATCGCCGCCAAGCGTTCCACTTGTATGCGGCGTCAGGTGGGAGCTGTCTTGGTGCGGGATCGTCGCGTCCTTTCTACCGGCTACAACGGCGCTCCCCGAGGTTTAGCCCACTGTCAGGAGGTTGGGTGCCTGCGGGAACAGCTGGGGATCCCTTCGGCAGAGCGAGTTGAACTTTGCCGTGGTGTCCACGGGGAACAAAACGCCATCATTCAAGGAGCAGCAGCTGGAGTTTCCCTGGAGGGAGCTCACCTTTATGTCACTCTGTTTCCCTGTGTTATCTGTGCTAAAATGCTAATAAACGTAGGGGTGCGGGAAATTACCTACGCCCAAGGTTATCCAGATACCCTGTCCGCCGATTTGCTCCGGGAAGCAGGAATTACCCTGCACCAGTGGCAGCCTTAAAGAGGTGCGACAATTTAAGGGGGAAAAACTGTGACACTCGACCAACTAGCTTCGCAGCTACTCTTTACTTTCGTCGTAGCCTTAGGTTTAGCTTTAGTAGGCACCCCTTTAGCCATGGATTTAGCTGTACGCTTAAATATTATCGACCGACCAACCAGCCCGCGCAAGATCCACACCCGCCCTATACCGTATTTGGGAGGAGTGGCTATCTACGCGGCTTTTTTAGTGGCAACAGCTATTTTTACCCAACTGAGCCGGGAAGTTGTCGCTATGCTTCTGGGAGGCGGTATACTCATGATAGTTGGGGCTATTGATGACAAACGGGATCTCTCTCCGCGCTTACGCCTCTTGGTGCAGTTTGGCTGTGCCTTGCTGGCTACCTGGAGCGGTATTCGGGTAGTCGGGGTGGGAGTACCCTGGGGAGACAGTTACCTGCCTCTCGGTTTTCTCTCCTGGCCGCTCACTATTATCTGGATTGTTGCTGTGACCAACGTCATGAACTTTATCGATGGTTTGGACGGTCTTACTGCCGGTACTACCGTCATTGTCTGTGTGACCCTTATTCTGGTCGCTTGGAACGAGGAAGCGTATAGTGTCATGCTCATGGGGGTGGCGCTTAGCGGTGCCTCTCTGGGCTTTTTACGCTATAACTTTCACCCGGCGAAAATTTTCATGGGAGATGCGGGAGCGGTCTTTATCGGCTATGTTCTCGGGTGCCTCTCGGTCATGGGTCCTATGAAATCCGCTGCCTTTATGACCATGTTAACGCCGGTTTTAGCTTTAGGGTTACCGATCTTCGATACGGCGGTGGTTATGTTTCGCCGCATCCGCGCCGGTAAGTCGCCTATGACAGCTGATCGCACCCACGCTCATCACCGCCTCTTCGACAGCGGCTTGAGCCAGCGTCAAACTGTCCTTTGGCTCTACGCCATCTCCACCTGCTTTGGTTTAACCGCGGTTGGTCTTACCACCCTCCATGGCAGGCTCATTGCTTTTATTACCGGGCTGTTAGGTATTGCCTTGTTTAGTCGAGCCCATTATCTGGAGAGCAAACGTCTGGATTTGCGGCAGACCATGGACTTATCAGCTGCGGTACAAAGCTATCAGAGCTTGGCGGAAAAGCCCAACGAAAGGGTCGAAAAGCCATGAGTAAGCAGAAAATACTGGTCACCTTTGGTACCCGCGCCGATGCTGCCAAAATGGCGCCTTTGGTTAAAGCTCTGCGCCGGGAAACCGCCAGCTTTGACACTACTGTTTGCGTGACCGCCCAGCACCGCGAAATGCTGGATCAGGTTCTACATGCCTTTCAAATTGTTCCCGACATCGACCTAGACTTAATGCAGCACCGCCAGAGCCTAAATGGTTTAGCCCAGCGTATTCTAGGGGCTTTCGACGGGGTTTTGGCAGAGCTGGCGCCGGACATTCTCTTAGTCCATGGCGATACCCTGACCACTTTTATGGCTGCCGTGGCAGCATTCTATCGCCAAATCCCCATTGGGCATGTGGAAGCCGGCTTACGCACTTACCATAGATACGAACCTTACCCTGAGGAGATGCACCGTCAGTTGGTAGCCCGTTTGGCTGATTACCATTATGCTCCGACGGCGGCTAACAAAGCAGATCTTTTAGCTGAACGTATCCCCGAAGATATCATCTTTGTCACCGGCAATACCGCTATTGACGCTATTCAAGATACCGTTATCCCCGACTTTATCTTCACCGATCCTAAGTTGCAACAGCTTACCCAAAGTGGTCGTCGCCTTTTAACCGTGACCGCCCACCGCCGGGAG
>WREE01000007.1 GCA_009779515.1 Symbiobacteriaceae bacterium | reverse complement strand
CCCTGGGGAGGTTATATGTTTTTAAACGGCTGGCTTCCGGCTGGAGCAACGGAACCGCTGGCGCATTTCGGAGAAGTAGATGCGGCGCTGGATCTTCGGGGAGCAACCCACTTGGTGTTTCACGCCCGAGGTGAAGAAGGTGGGGAAACGGTGGAGTTCTTCCTGGGTGGGTTGGGGCACCATGGAACCTCCCGGGAAATGTATGCCGACTCCACAGCCAAAGTTTCTTTAATCACCACCCTGAGTCAAGAGTGGCAACAATACGAGATTCCGCTGGTTGGCGTCGATCTGAGCCGTATAGCCTGCGGGTTTGGTTGGGTAGCCAACGATACCTCCAACCAGGGGAGAGACTCTATCCGCTTTGCCCTAGACGAGATATACTACAGGTTGGCAGCTACGACTCCTGCTACTCCCTTCCTGCTCCACAGCTATGCCCCGTATCTTCCCGGCGAAGAAGGAGCAGAGATCAACAACTTCGCTTACCTCTATGATAACGCAGTTGCCTTGCTGACCCTGTGCTACGCTGGTGAAGAAGAGCGCGCCAGGCAAATTGCCGATGCCATGGTCTACGCGGTGGCAAATGACCGCACCTTCAACGATGGTCGCCTGCGTAACGCTTACATGAGTGGGGATCCCCGCAGCTTCCCCGGCTGGCAATCGTCCTCTGGACACGACTTTGCCCGGTTGCCTGGGTTCTACGACTTTAAGTCCAACCTTTGGCTGGAAGATGTCTACGCGGTTTCCACTTCTACCGGCAATCTGGCCTGGACTATTCTGGCGCTGTGCGAGATGGCAGAGATGCTGCCGGAGAGAGCCGACTATCTCGAAGCCGCTGGTAAGATTGGCGATTTGGTCCTGACGCTGGGTGACACTCAGGCTAAGGGAGGCGGGTTTAGCGGCGGCTTCCAGGGTCACGACGGTGATTCCCAACCGGCGCTGTTCAAATCTACGGAGCATAACATCGATCTGATCACCGCCTTCGCCCGCTTAGGAGAACAGACCGGGGAAGGAAAGTATCAGCAGGCATCGGCGGCAGCGCGCTCCTTTGTTTTGAGTATGTATGATGCGGAGCGAGGATGCTTCTACACCGGAACTGAGGAAGATGGCGTCACCATCAGCAAAGAGATTATTCCTCTGGACTGCCAAACTTGGGCACTGTTAGTGCTGGGCGAGGGTTTTAAGGAAGCAGATAAGGTGTTGGGTTTCATCGAAGAGCATCTGGCGTATGAGAGCGGGTATAGCTTTAGTGTTGGGGTCGACGGTATCCATGAAGGTGTCTGGTTTGAAGGAACCGCTCAGGTTGCTCTCTGCTATCTGTTTCATGGACAACTGGAAAAGTACCAGGAGATCATGGCCTTTCTCAATGACCCTGAACACCGTTTACCTGATGGTGGGATTTACGCTGCCGACCGCAACGGCCTACCCACTGGTTTCTATATTGCCGGTAGCGGAGCTCCCTGGACCTACGACCAACGTCAGCATCTTGGTGCTACAGCCTGGCTCTCCTTAGCTCAGCAAGGTAGGAATCCCCTGAACCTTCCTCCGCTGTTTTCGGATCTGGTTTGTGTAACAGTTCGTTGAAGCAGTGTGGATTATTAATATAAACAGAGCATCTCAATAAATACCCTGCCTTTGGCTTCTTCTTTCGCTTTCAAATTTTCAACGGAAGGCGAATAAAGATTACCCTTCGTCGCCTTGCTTTCACAAACTACAATCAATTTATCTTCCACCTTTCCGTCAAGGTTGGGTGCGTTTGTCCACATTTTGCGGATTTTCAAACCGTTTTTTCAGTTTTCCATATAAGTTTTCCATACTTTTATCTCCATCATTATCCAAAAACAAGCAAAATGGGACGCTGTCGCTGTCCCGATGTTTGATAACACAGGCACAACACTTCCCGTTATTCTCGCAAGTCTTTTTCGGACAAGCGCACTCTACGACATTTACGCACCCCATATGGCAAACCAACCTTTCCGCTTTGTTCTCGCCAGGAAACTACTTAACAGGCTTATTCGCCCGAATCAACGCACCCGCAAAAACGCCGCTAAGAGTGCTATGACTATTACAAGGATCATCACATGAACAGCCATCTTCGGTTGAAACTTCAACATCATACGGATGGACAACTTCAATTTGCGCATCTGTAAAGCCACAGTCATGTAAAATCTTAAGGTAATCATCCATATGCACAGCCCCCGCCATACAACTGCACCACAATTCCACACTTGCTTTTAACGTAGGGTCAAACTCCTGCGTAGCAACAACATCGGCAATCCGCAAACGGCCACCCGGTTTTAACACCCGGTACGCCTCGGATAGAGCCTTTGTTTTATCATCTGATAAGTTGATAACACAATTTGACAACACGACATCCACGGTTTCATCGGTGAACGGAATGGCCTCAATATAACCTTTAATAAACCCGACATTCGTAACGCCCATCTTGGCTTTGTTTTCATTTGCCAAAGCCAACATTTCATCGGTCATATCCAAACCGAATACCTGCCCGTTTTCTCCGACATAACGAGAAGCTAACAGGACATCAATACCGCCGCCACTACCCAAATCCAAAACACTTTCGCCCTCTTTTAGCTCGGCAAAGACAAGGGGATTTGCACAGCCCAAAGAAGCGGTTATAGCTTGTTGTGGTAATGAAGAAAGCTCCATGCCAGAATAGTTTTTTCCAGTGTCAATAACATCGCCAGCACTACAACAGGAATCATAAGGGTTGACTCCCCTCGCCCGCACATTAGCGGCAATACTGCCGTACTTTTCACGAACTTCATTTCGCATACTCTTTATATCTTCGGATTGCGTATCATCACAGTCACCACTATCACAACAATCGGCGCGATCATCACAACAACCACCGACACCACAGCAGTCACTACTATCGCAACAACTATTTTTACCCGTAAAAAACTTTGCCAAGTTATCGGGTAATTTATAAGGTCTATCTTCTTTTGTCCTGTTAATGGCTTTGAGGATGCCATCAACGATCATGGCAACAGGCGGTTGTTCGTAACCTATTCCCTCATAGACGAACACTCTGCAATCCACACTACATCCGGCTATATCGCCGCAATCTACGCAATCGTTTTCTATAAACTCAGAACAGATGTCAACCCCATTAACCCGAATGGTCGGGGAACTTTCAAAGTGGTATTGTTCTGCCAATTCTTTGGTGGAGATATTAACCGAGTTCAGCTTCGCTGTATAGCCTAACGTATCAAGTACGCCAGACAGAACACCAAGAGCTTGTTTCAGGGTTTCATCAGTCGCCCTACACCGCTCACAAGTATTCAAGTCAAGATAGAGGAAATCAATATTGAGATTCTTTTTATCATTTTCTTTAACTACGTCAACGGGGACAGAACAACCACATGCACCGCCGCAACTACAATCAGTCTCTTGCGCTGTTGGTGCATTTGGTGGTGTCCAATCAGTATTCTCCCCGGAGTATGTAATAGAGCCTGATGGACAGAGATTACCACAACCGTGGCATCCATCAATACATCCGTCTGTGTGGACGATTACTGGATACAATGGGCTACTTTTATCAAAAACGCCATGAGCACATTGCTTCACACACGAGCCACACTCCCTACAGCTTTCTTCGTTAATCACAGGATACCAGTTCATAGCCATTTTAATGCCTCCATTATTTTCTTACTTGGAAATATCTGACCTATATTTGAAGTTAGGATGTATCTGCCTGTATTAGTTTTCGCATATCCATTATCATACGCCTTGTTTGCGCGTCGGATTTTGGGATATGGGATAGTGCTTTTAGCATCTTATCGGTTGAAAAGGGTACTCCCTCTAAAACTTTAGGCATAGCTTCGATAAGCTCTGTTTCAAGAGCGTCCGTGAAAACGACAACAGCTTGTATACAACCTTCATTCACTTGTATTTGCAATTCAATTTCGCCCCAATCGAAACGGTGATTCATTTTCTGTGTAAAGGCGATAGAAGGGCCAAAACGCCAATCCCAAGAAGCAAACTTCTCTCTAAATATAGATAACTTGGCACGTGATAAGTTCGCTTCGTCAACTCTTTGTGGCACTCCACCATATATTTCTGCAAAGGAATCCAGTAATACGCGCCGGACATCTTCAACATGCAAGTCGGACAAAAAGTCACACAAATTAACAGTTCGTGCTTTTACGGAAAGTACACCTTTGGATTGCAGTTTATCCGGGGACACATTTAGATAGCGTTCCATCTTTGCATTATCGGTATTAATCAAAATAGTACCGTGATGACAATTACGCCCCTTTGTCTGGACAAAAGCATTTCCAGAAAATTTGCGGCCATCAATTAAAAGGTCGTTACGACCATTTTTTATAGCTGTTAAGCCTAATTTTGACATGGCCGAAACAATCACGTCATACTGACGGGATAAATTATAATCGGCATCGCTAGCTATGAACGAAAAGTTTAGATTGCCGAGATCGTGGAAGACCGCACCGCCGCCAGAGCGACGGCGGGCAAGAAACCCGCCGTCCTGCTCTAACTGCTCAACCCAACACTCACGCCAAGCATTTTGATTGCGGCCTATAACCACAGCTTGGCGGTTTTGCCATAGTAAAAAAATGACTTCACCGGGTTTTACCTGTTCTAATAGCAATTCTTCCAAAGCGAGATTGTCATAGGGAATGGTATTATCAGTTATTAGATAACGGAGTATCACTTTAGGCAACCAAAATCCACAGTCTCATCTATAATGCCCTCCCGATCGAAAAGCATATCATGCACCAGCAATCGCGTCCATCTTGGCGCATATCTCCCGAGAAATAATTTTTACCATATCTTGATGTTTTTCGGTAAGTTCTCGGGCTGACACCGTTTTGGCTAGTGCGACATCCTCACCAAGTATGGCCGCTACATCTACAATGTCGTGTACTTTGCCGCTATATTTTTCGGTGGCGCAGGTTGAACAATGCTTTGAGCATCCCTCCACGGCAATAACAGGGTATTCCTTGGCAAAGTTGCGTTCTTCTTCTCCACCCGCAATATACAGAGGCAAACACAACGTAACGGTGCGATTCGGCCTTAACTTTTCCATTACCCGGCGCGTAGCAAGCCTTGAAATAGTACCACCTAAACATTCTTCGCCACTACACGCGAGAACTCCAACCTTTTTATCGGCCACTGTTCATACCTCCTTACGTAGTTCATAGACGCACTCTGCAATCTCGGCGGCGATCTCGTCAACAATCAACCATCCATCATCTGTTAGTGCCGTCCCCGTACCTGCGTTCTTCCCTTTGTGTGAACGCATAGCGTCTACCGAGCGATACTGTTGCCTTACGATACCCCCAGAGGCCTCCACACTTTTAGCGGCGCACAGCGCAGAACAGCCGTCAACTGTGACGCAGGATAAGCCCTTTACTTTTGCGAGGGCTTCATCTTCTCCAGTTACCAAGTGAGCGAGGCATACAATTTCGGCTTCCTCAGGACAGAGCTTATCGGTAACGGTCAACGCCGCTTCCCGCGCCATCAACCCAAATACCTTTCCTATTCCGCTACAAGGTATAATCTTAATCTTTGACACGGTATTCATCCACCTTTCGTTTTAAGATGGACATATATCCATCGAATACATGAAGCAAGTCGCTGTCCTCGTCAAAGTCCGTCAAATCAATTTCCGCGACCCATCCCTGCTCATAAGGATTTTGATTTAGCATTTCCGGAGCGTTTATTAGCTTTTCATTAATAGCGGTAACAACACCGCTTACAGGGCTAATAATTTCCCAAATGGCCTTGCCCGATTCCATGACCCCTAACTCGTCAAACTGCACTATTTCTGCACCAATCGCAGGAGGTGTAAAAAACATAATGTCCGAGAGGCTTTTCTGCACATAATCAGTCACACCTACACGAGCGCGGTTTCCAGAAACATAAGCCCAAACATCGTTTTCATTGAAATAAAACCCCTCATTTGTGGGCAAGCGAAAAATGAACTTATCTTTCTTGTAGATTTCATAATCCAGACTTGAGGGAAAGAAATCATCAACTTCGCTCATTTGTCTGGCATTATCTTTTTCCGAATCGTTCAATAGTTTCGTAACAGCGCGTCGAACCAACCCCAGGGCATCAGCATCCAAAGACAATCCTGCGCCGAGGGTAACATTTTCTTCTTTGGCGTAATCGCTGACATTAAGTCGTTCCGTAATTTTCAATCTCTTTTCGGCGGCTAATTTGCTAGCACATCGAGTGGCACAACCGTCAATGACCAACAAGGGTTTTTCCTGCGCCAGCCTGTTATACCGTGCTTCAGCGACACGGTAAAACACGGGGCAAATGATCTCGTTGTCCGTCTTTGCGGATAGTTGGAGAGCGATTTCACGTGTCACACAACCGGCGCATTTATCTAAACCGTTGCAGGGAAGGACAGCATATGTTTTACCCATTACTAACCCCTGCCTTGCGGATTTGCTTAATATGGGCGGTCGTTGCAGTTTTTTCGGGGAAGACCAGCGCATCAAGGCCACAGGTATTGGCACAGGCGCGGCAAAAAACAACACAATTCTCGAGATTCTTCACTATTAGCTTGGGCTTTTCATTTTCGCGCACTGCAAAAACATCGTGCGGGCAAAAGTTTACGCATTCCATACATTCATCATCACACTTGTCATAATCAATCCGTGGACTCCAATCGATCTTTGAGCGGGGAATGCCCATAAAAGTTGCTTCGCTCATATTATTTCCTCCTCGAATCCGAGCTTGACAAGCGCGTATTTGACCAACTCAAACGCATTATCTGTTGTCATTTTGCGAATATCTATCGGGACTAAATCCTCTTCGACACTCATACTCGCAGCACTAAAGGCATCCTTGAACAATTTTCTTTGCATATTGGGGGCGCAAGCAGCAACAATGACTTTCCGATGCGCCTTTAAAAAATCCGCAAAGAATCTGTCGCCATCATCATTACATAGTTGCGGATGGATAAACCCAAACTCTACAGGCAATTCGATACGTACTTGATTGACTAAATCCCAAATATCCATCTGCTCGAAACCGGGACATTTTCCTGTGCATACGCACAAAATGAAGCCGTACTTCGTTTTTTCCTCGTTTATAATCTGTTACCTCCTAAACATCACTCATTAGATTTTATGAATAGGTTTGCCTATAATACCCGCACAGGCTTCCCAAAGTGCTTCACTCAAAGTCGGATGCGGATGAATCATTTCTGCTAAGACTTCCACTTTAACTTTTACGGTTACGGCAAGTGTCATTTCCGAAATTAATTCCGAAGCATCTTGCCCAAGAATCTGCGCCCCGATGATTACATTGCTTTCATCTGCCACCACTCTAACAAAACCTTCGCGCTCACCGAGGGTAAGCGCTCGTCCGTTGTTTCTAAATGCAAACAAACCGATGCGGGGATTTATCCCTTGCTTTAAGGCTTCGGTTTTAGTTAAACCCACGGAGGCATATTCGGGTTGAGTATAAATGCACAAAGGAACAGCTCTATAATCGAGGGAGCGACGAAGGCCAACTGCGTTTTCTGCGGCGATTTTTCCCTCTGCAAAAGCAAGATGTGCCAACAATTTCCCCCCAATAACATCCCCGGCGGCATAAATATTGGGAACGCTGGTTTCCATTCGATCATTGACAACGATAGCATCTTTATCAACGGCAAGGGGCAGAGCTGAAAACATATTAGAATTGAGTTTGCGTCCAACGGCCATAAGTACCTTTTGGGCAGAAATGGATTGGATTTTCCCGTCAAGCAAATAGCTAACCGACAAAAAATCTCCGTTCTGCTCTATTTTCTGAATATCCGCTCCGAGCTTAAATTGGATACCTTGTCGTTTGAGTAGTTTTAGTAATTCCCGACCTGCTTCTTCGTCTTCGACTTTCAATAGGTTTTCTTCCATTTCAATAATGGTGACCTTTACTCCGGCAGCTGAAAAAATCGTGGCAAACTCCAATCCTATAACACCTGCACCCAAAATCGCCAACGAGGGCGGCAAATCTCTCATACTAAGTATATCACTACTCGTTAAAACACCGGGTAAACCATTGCCGGGTATAGGGAGTTTCCTCGGTGATGACCCGGTTGCTAAAATCATCTTTCGGCATTGAACATGAACCTCACCCTCTGCCGTTGCAACAACTATCTCGTTTGTCGAAACTACCTTGCCGTGACCAGCTAAAATTTTGATGTTTCGTGCGTCTAATAATTGCTCCAAACCATATAATTGGTTCTTCACTACCCGGTCTTTTCGAGAAACGGCAGTTTCCCAATCAATTTCCTTTAGTTCGTTAATAATCCCATGCTCTTTGGAAGTGTTTTTGATATCTGAAATCAGGCGGGCGGTCGTAAGCAGTGCTTTGGTCGGAATGCAGCCTAGATTTAGACATACCCCGCCAAGAGCTTTTTCCTCTATGAGTACGACATCCGCTCCAAGCTGTGCAGCCCGCATCGCCGCGACATATCCGGCAGGTCCACCGCCAAGTACGGCTATTTCTGCTGTGAGTTTTGTCATATAGCATTCCTGCTTTTCTTTTTTACTCGCAGCAACCCTCTTCGACAGCTGCTACGTAACAGATATAATCGTCTTTCATGGATGTAACTTCATCCCAAAAGACTCGGATGTATTGGACTGTTTCATTATTAAGTGAGTAGTACGTCCACTTGCCCTCCTTGCGCCCGTTTACCAGCCCACAATCGCAAAGGATTTTCATGTGATGAGAAAGCGTAGGCTGTGTGATATTAAACTTTTCTAAAATCATACAGGCGCACAATTCACCACACGATAGCATATCTACAATCATAAGTCTGTTTTTGTCTGCCAGCGCCTTAAATAATCCGGCATTTTTCGCATAGTTAGTATTCAATAAAACCACCTCATATAGATAACTACCTATGCAACATTATATGCTTCACATAGGTAATTGTCAATATGTCTAGAAAAAAATATTTATTACGCCTACCATCCAAAGCGTAAAAAGACCCTGGTGGCATCTGCTGAAGCGCAGGTGCCATCAGGGTTTATCTGTTTGCAAAATGGCGGGAGTATGTGGGAATCGAACCCACCTCGGAACTTCTTAGGCCCCGAACTCGATTTTGAAGACCGGTAGGCACACCAGAACCTATCTACTCCCTTATGTGAAGCTCCCTCTTGATAAAGCCAGGGGTTTTGCGCCGTGTCTACTTAGCACTGACTAAAGAGTATTATATACCACCCTGGAGAGAGAGGCAACTGTTTTGTTACTTGGGGTTATTTTACATACTTGCCAGCTTCACCAGCTTGGCATGACGTGCTTTAGCCTCTTTTTCGGAGAGAGCAAAGAGGCGCTCGGCTTCGGCGGGGAACTGTTGTTTCAAGGTATTGTAGCGCCCTTCATTGCCCAGGAAGGCTTGGAAGTCGCCGGTAAGCTCTTTGAAATCTAAGAGCAAGGGGTTTGCACCATTCTCTTCCAGTTCCGGGTTGTAACGGTAAAGAGGCCAGTAGCCCGACTCCACCGCAGCTTTGGCAATCTGTTGCGAGTTGGTCATATTAATAACATGGTTGATACAGGGAGCGTAGGCAATGATGAGAGACGGTCCGGGATAGGCTTCTCCTTCGCTAATCGCCCTAATGAACTGAGTTTGGCTGGCACCCATAGAGACAGAGGCCACATAGACATAACCGTAGGACATGGCCATTTGCCCCAAATCCTTCTTACGGGTCTTTTTACCGGAGAAGGCAAATTTAGCCACCGAACCGGTCGGGGTGGCTTTAGAGGCTTGACCACCGGTGTTGGAGTAAACTTCGGTATCCAGCACTAAAATATTGACATCGATACCCATGGCGATGACATGATCCAAACCGCCGTAGCCAATATCATAAGCCCAACCGTCGCCTCCGAAGATCCAGATGGAGGGTTTGATATAAATATCTTCCATAACCAGCGCTTCCTTGTAAAGTGCATCGCACTCACAACCACAGCTACCGCACTCTTGATCGGCCAGGAGCAGCGCCGCTTTCAGAGGTGCTGCTGCCGCTTTACTGGCGTTAGCGTTATCTTTGCCCTCCAACCAGGCAGTTGCCGCTTCTTTTAACCCCCACGCTTCCGGCAGCTCGATACTGACCAGGCTAGTGAGAATATCTGCTAAACGTTCCCGGCGCTGAGCGTAGGCAATAGCGAAGCCAAAGCCATACTCGGCGTTATCCTCAAAGAGGGAGTTAGCCCAGGCAGGACCGCGTCCCTCGGGGTCAGTGCAGTAGGGGTTAGAGGGGGCAGAACCGCCGTAGATAGAGGTGCAGCCGGTGGCGTTGGCGATAACCATACGGTCGCCAAAGAGCTGGGTTATGACTTTAATGTAAGGGGTCTCGCCGCAACCGCCACAAGCTCCGGAGAACTCGAAGTAGGGTTGATTAAACTGGCTACCCTTAACGGTATTAACATTGAAGCGGTTCTCTACTTTAGGCAGAGCATGGGCAAAATGGTAGTTCGCTAGTTGTACGGCACTACTCTGCTCCAAGTTGGTCATGACCAACGCCTTACCCTTGGGTGCGGGACAGATCTGGACACAAACCCCACAGCCGATGCAATCTAAGGGAGAGCATTGGATGAAATAATCCATGCCCTCGGCTTCTCTACCCAAGGCTTTTAGGGTGGGAAGAGTAGGCGGTTTGACAGCCAACGCTTCCGGAGTAGCCAGGTAGGGGCGCACTACCGCATGGGGGCAGACGAAGGAACATTGGTTACATTGAATGCAGTTTTCCGGCACCCAAATAGGGATATCCACAGCGATACCCCGTTTTTCGTATTGGGAGGTACCCATAGGGAAGGAGCCATCGGGTTGGAATTTACTGACCGGTAAGGCATCCCCTTTAAGGATATTAATAGGCTGCATAACTTCGGTAACAAAAGCAGGTAAATTAGCAGAGGAAGCAGCCACTTCGTCCTGGGCATCTGCCCAGGCTGCCGGAACGGGAATTTCGATGAGACCATCAATAGAGCGATCGATAGCGTTGTGGTTTTGGTCGACTACATGCTGCCCGCGGCGCAGGAACTGCTTAACTACGGCATCTTTAACGTACTCGATAGCCTTCTCGCTGGGTATCACCCCGGAGAGATGGAAGAAGCAGGTCTGCATGGTGGTGTTAATTCTCCCACCTAAACCTACCCCACGAGCGATGGAGATAGCATCTATAGAGTAGAAGCGGACGTGGCGTTGGGCCAAAATGCGTTTCACGTTAGCAGGAATATGCTGCTCCATTTCGGCGGCACTCCAAGGGGAGTTCAGCAAGAAGGTGCCACCTTCTTTAATATGGGAGAGCATATCAAAACGGTTAACGTAGGAAGGGTTATGACAGGCGATAAAATCGGCATCTTCGATAAGATATGGCGCCTTAATGGCTTGGGGACCAAAGCGCAGGTGAGAGGTGGTGACGTTGCCGGATTTCTTGGAATCGTAGAAGAAGAAACCCTGGGCTTGCAGATCGGTGTAATCACCGATAATTTTGATCGAGTTTTTATTGGCACTAACCGTACCATCAGAACCCAGACCAAAGAACATGCACTGGGTCATCCCGGGAATCTCCAGGTTAAGCTGTTCACTATAATCTAAGCTGGTATAGGTGACATCGTCGGTAATACCAACGGTAAAGCTGTGCTTGGGGTTGGCACTCGCCAAGTTCTTAAAAACTGCCAAGGCCATAGAGGGGGTAAACTCTTTGGAACCTAAACCATAACGACCGCCGATAAGGAAAGGCTTATGAGCTGTGTTGGCGAAAACTGCTGCCACATCCAGATAGAGAGGCTCGCCTAAAGCTCCATTTTCCTTGGTGCGGTCGAGGACAGCCACCCGTTTAACCGTTTTCGGAAGGACAGCCAAGAAGTGTTCGGCGGAAAAAGGACGATATAGGCGCACCTTGAGTACACCAACCTTTTTCCCTTGTTTGAGCAGGTAGTTAACGGTCTCTTCCACCACTTCGCAGGAAGAACCCATGGTGACGATGATATCCTCGGCATCGGGAGCACCCACATACTCGAAGGGTTTATAACTGCGACCGGTAATATTACCCACTTGCTCCATAACTTGGAGGATAATATCCGGTAAGGCCTGGTAGTAGCTATTAGCCGCTTCCCGCCCCTGGAAGTAGATATCTGGGTTTTGGGCAGTACCCCGTTGCACCGGGTGCTGAGGGTTTAAGGCGCGAGCGCGAAACGCCGCTATATCTTTTTCGTCTACCATTTGCTTAATGTCGTCGTAATTGAAGTAGTCGATATTTTGCAACTCGTGGGAGGTGCGGAAGCCATCAAAGAAGTGCAGGAAAGGAACATGAGATTTAAGGCTTGCTAAATGGGCGATAAGAGCGTTATCCATGCAGTCTTGCACCGAGGAAGAGGCGATCATGGCAAAACCGGTTTGACGAGTAGCCATGACATCCTGATGGTCACCATAGATAGAGAGAGCATGAGCCGCTAAAGCACGGGCAGAGACATGGAACACGGTGGGGAGCAGCTCGCCGGAGATTTTGTACATATTGGGGATCATCAGTAGGAGACCTTGGGAGGCGGTGAAGGTGGTAGTTAAGGCTCCAGCCGCTAAGCTGCCATGAACAGCGCCGGTAGCTCCGGCTTCCGACTGCATTTCGGCAATGTGCACGGTTTGTCCAAAAATGTTTTTGCGTCCGGTAGCCGACCATTCATCGCTGACTTCACCCATAACCGAGGAAGGGGTAATAGGGTAAATAGCGGCTACATCGCTTAAGGCATAGGCTACATGGGCAGCTGCTTCATTGCCGTCCATCATGCGCTTGGGCATAGGCATAGATTCATCTCTCCTGTCGTTTGGTGTGTCCGAAGGAAACTCCCTGTTTCCTACTTCGCCGCCAGCGATGGCACTTCCTGCTTTTGGCAACAAGCTCTATGCAAAAAGGTACGTAATATGTTATTATGTATCTAACGAATATGAAAAGCTACCAGAGTAGCGGCGGCAGCTACATTAAGGGAATCTACCCCGTTAGCCAAAGGGATATGCAAAATGGCATCACACCCATGAATAAGAGAAGACGGCAAACCGCTACTTTCGTTACCCAGCAGATAAATAGCCCTAGGAGGCGGCTGATGCTCAAAAAGAGAGCTTCCTCCCACCGCTGTGGCTAAGGCATAGGTGCGCCAGCCATATTTCTTAGCCAGCTGCAGCAGCTCTTCTCCCGAAGCTACACTAAAAAGACGGGTGCGAAAGATATGCCCCGCCGACCCTTTAATAACCAGAGGCAAAGTTGGCGACGGTGTTCCTGCCGCCGGCAAGACCATACCCTCTAAGCCGGCTCCGGCTACGGAGCGGGCGATGATACCTACATTTCCCGGAGTCGTGACATCAATAACTGCCAACAGCCTGGCGATAGCCGGAGCTTGTTGCATCTGAGGTTCTAAGGGCGAAATGAGGCGTAGGGCGATATCGGCTGCTATGCCCTGGTCTTCATCCCGGTGTTTAGTTATGCGGGAGAGCTGCAGGCGGGGCAGGCGCTTAACCGCTATCTCTTTCGTTGCCGCCATGTCTAAAAATTCCTTTATTCTTTCATCTCCCAGCTCCATGGCTAGAAGCAGACTGGCGATCCTGGGGTTAGGGTGGTGAACCAGAGCTTCCCAAACCACCTGGCGTCCATAAATAGTCGTCATATCGGCAAACTGCGCCTTTTTAGCTAAATATTCCGGGGAATCGGTAAATTCTTGCCTTTTTTTACCCATATAATTTTTCTCTCACTTTCGTCTAAAGGAGTTGGACTCATGAATCCCAGGAACCGCAGTAGTATCTTCGACCGTCCCCAGGGGCAAACCTTTGCCGAAGATTGCGACATGCTCTTTTTTTGCGAAAAAAATGCCCAGACTTACCGTCTCTGTTACGGCGGAGCTCCTCTCAACTCCAAGCGCTGTACCCCCTCCGAAAAAAACAGTATGCTCATGCTGAGCGAAATGGTGCATCGTTTGCAGATGATTGATAATGCCGTCAAACGTTGGGACGCCGAGTGGTTGGCGGCACACCAATCAGACGAAGCTGCCGCTACCGTCCCTAGCGAGGAGACGCCACCCCGCTTTGACCAGAGCCAGGCTGCTTCCCTTTTGTCTCCCCTTCCGACCCCACCAGACCTTACTGCCCAGGTCGCTCAGGGGCGAGAAACTCCACCTTCCGATAGCCCTTCCCCCCGCCAACCATCCAGACCCTCTGCGCGCCGTAACCCTTAGTACACCACCTAGAGGCTGAAGACTTTGTCCTCAGCCTCAGACTGTAAAAAAACCGTTTTCATGTTTCTTGTTTCCTACCTAACGTATCTTAAAGGGATAAAAGTAACCTCTTTTTGGCGACCTGCGCGTCAAAAAGCAAACTTAATTGCAAGAACATAAATTAATTCGCCGAAGAGCGCACTCTTAAGGCGAGAGGCTGAAGCCTCTTCTGACCAAACACTAGGGTAATATATTAATAACCAACTGCTGAGGAGTGTCTTCGCCTTGTTGCACATTTTCAACCCAGCGAGCTTGGTTACTCGGATCGGCGGCAACCGGTTCTTTAAGATACAGCTCCTTAACCAGCTGCTGCAGTTGATGGGGATTACCGTAGACATGGACTATATTGTTATCTCGCTTAGCTAAGCAGCCAATATCTCTAGCTAAATTATACACCGTCTCTAAGGTAAAGGAGCCGGTTTCGGTTACCCAAGCAGCACCCGGATCCTCCGGTGCGACTAAGGTAACAGAACTCTCCCCTGTCACAGCTTGAGGTGTACCGCCTGTGGCCGAGGTTTCAGGTAAAGGAGATGCCGCCGGTGGCACTGCTAAAGTAGCTAGATCGGAAGGTTCCCCAGTTAGAGTGCTTTCACCCCGGGCGGTAAATTCCGGTGCCGTTACCCTGTTACCGGAGTTTAAATAGCTTTGATCCTGGCTACTTAGAGTGGGAGCTTCCGTCTCCGGTGCTGCCTGTATGCCAAAGGAAAGCCTTTGCTCATCGTCCATTTCCGCTTCATCTTCAGCTTCCAAGGTAGCTACCGGTTCGCCCCTAAGCTCTTCTTCCCGAGCAGCTAGCTCGGTTGCCCGGGTTGTCCCTTGAAGGTTAGCGGCATTTTGTACGAAAACTAGGGCGGGGGTACTCCAACGCAACATATCTGGAGACGGGACAGCTCCAAGGTTATAGCGCCCCGTATTTTGAGCCATAGTATTATCCTCTGGAAAATCCCTTTCCCCTGAGGGGAGATCTCCGACCGAAGGTGTCCCTACCCCCCTTAGCTGAGCCACCTCCACGGGTACTCCGGGAGCCTCAACAGCATCGCTAACTAGAGAAGACCTGTTCCAGGGCAGATAGTCCTGACCGGCGAAAAAAACCACCAGCAAGATAGCGGCAGCCGCCACCAGTGGACGCCAGGCTTGCTGACGTTTACGAGGCAACGCCTCGTTGTAGGAGATAGGAATACCCCGAGGTAAGGGGGTGACAGGAGCTAGGCGGGGAGCGCTACCGGTTTCGCGTCTGGCTACACCGGAGGTGGTTACCCCTACCCCTTCCCTTCTGCGAGCTTGCTCTACTTGCTGCATAATCCCAGCGTGCAGCCCGGCAGGGATTTCGTTCTCTGCCAGAAGCGCCAGGTTTTCCCGCACCAGGGAGAGATCTGCCAATTTGGCAGCGCTGGTAGCTGAGGAAAGCAAATGACTCTCCAGGGCTGCTTTCTCCTGGGCACTTAGCTGTTGGGACAAATATAACTCTAATAGATCATCAATATCCGGTTTACTCATCGCTTTCCACCTCCTCTAACCTGATTAGCCTTATGAGTGCGCTCTTGGGCGGATTTAGGTTTGATCTTGTAATAAGGTTTGTTCCTGTAATAGTGAACGCATTCGATTCTCACCTACTCATTAAGACGCAAATAGCCGTCGTATTGTTCCCTTTCAGCGATAATTCTTTCTTTGAGAGCGCTGCGCGCTCGCGAAAGGCGCGATTTAACGGTGCCTAAAGGGCACTCCAACTTGGCTGCTATCTCCTCATAGCTGGCATCCATCATATCTCGCATCACCAAAATCCAACGTTGCTCTTCCGGCAGGCTTTTAATGGAACGTGCCACCAGTTCACTTAGCTCCTTCTTTTCCGCCTGCTCCTCGGTGGGCAGGGTCGGATCGGGAGGGTCATAATAAAGCTCGTTTTCATCATGGGAGGAAGGAGCATCCAGGGAAACCGTCTCCCGCCGAGAGCGGCGGCGCAGAAAGTCGATGGCGGTATTTCTCACCAAACGGTAAAACCAGGTGTTAAAAGTAGACTCCCAGTTAAAACTCTTAATATTTAAGTAAAGCTTCACAAAAATGTCTTGGGTAACATCGGCAGCATCGCTGTCGCTGCCGACCAGGGAACGAGCCATGGCATAGGTCTTCTTTTCGTAGACCTGCACCAGGAGTTCGAAGGCTTGCATATCATCATGTTGCGAAGCTTGCACAATATAACGTAAGTCTTCCTCACTTAAGGTAGCCAATGCTGTCCCACCACCTTTACCATATTTTGCAGCTTCTGTGCCTCGCATTATAGCAGTCTAAGCTAGGTCTCGTCAAATTATTTTGGAGGTTTTTTAGGATGTGTGGTCGATATATTCTTTTTTCCCAGGAAGATATAGCCGAAATTACGGCTCTTCTCAAGGAGATTGAGGAGCGTAACAGGATCCAGGAGGTACGTCCCACCGACCTAGCCCCGGTGCTAGTAGCCGCTCCCGAAGGCGATAACGGCTATCAGGTAACCCTGATGCGTTGGGGTTTCCCCCAGTATGGCAAGGCGGGGGTCGTGATTAACGCCCGCAGTGAAACCGCTGCCAACAAGGCTATGTTTAAAAACTCTCTCCGGGAGCGGCGTTGCATTGTACCCAGCAGCGGCTACCTGGAATGGTCTGGACCGGCTAAGTCCAAAGTGCAGCACTATATTACCCAGCCTCAGCCTTCTCCCCTCTATATGGCCGGCTGTTATAACAGCTTCCGCAATAAAGAGGGAGAGCTAGAGCAGCGTTTTGTCATTTTTACCACCCCTGCCAACAGCTCGGTAGCCGCTATTCATAACCGCATGCCGGTCATCCTCCTACCGGAAGAGCTGGATAACTGGCTTTATCACCCCCAATACCCCAACATCTGGCAGCGGGAGCATGTGCAGCTGCAATATAGCAACGACGGGCAACTGGAGCTCTTCTCCTGTTCCGACTAGCTTAAGAGCTAAAAATAGCCGTCTGGTTTTGGTTATACAGAAAATAGCCCTCGCCCTGGCACGGCTCACCTATTGCCTTTGTCGTAAGGTACACCCCCGGCACGAGGCGCCATAGAGCTTTGTGAGGAATAAGCTAACGCTACTAATGTAGCTAGGTAAGGGATCATTTTGTAGACCGTACTGTTAATAGGTAGGGAGCTTAAAAAGGAGATACCCGAATAAGAAGAAGCGACGGTTTTCATCAAGCCAAAGAAAAAAGCCGCTCCCAAAATACGCCAAGGGCGCCATTGACCAAAGATGAGAACAGCCAAAGCTAAAAAGCCATACCCCGAAACTGTCGCATTAAAGTTGGTGGAGGTAGGAATAATAAAAACCAGCCCACCCATACCGGCTAAGGCGCCGGAGATGGCCACTCCGGCATAGCGGAGGGCATACACATTAACCCCTACGGAATCCGCAGCTTGCGGATGTTCCCCGCAAGCCCTGAGGCGTAAACCAAAACTGGTTTTATACAAAACCACCCAGGAGATAACCAGCAGGATAAACCCCATGTAGGTGGTAATATAAGAGCGCTGGAAGAAGAGCGGACCGATTACGGGTAGATCGCCCAAAAATGGAACTGTATCGATGCGAAACTGATTAATAAAAGGTATTTGCTGCACCGTGCGTAGCATCCTAGCCGTATAAATAGCAAAGGCCGGAGCAAACATATTAAGAGCGGTGCCACTGATTATCTGATTAGCCTTAAGATGAACTGAAGCATAGGCGTGGGGTAAGGCGGCTAAAACCCCCGAGGCGGCTGCCACCAAGATAGCCAGCAGGAGTGCCGGCTGCCCCGGTAGCGCTGCCTGGTAGGTATGGATAAATAAAATGCCACAGAAGGCGCCAATAATCATAATACCTTCCAAAGCAATATTGAGAATACCACTTCGTTCAGCGAACATCCCGCCTAAAGCCACAATCAGCAAGGGGATCGAAAAAAACATAGTCTGTTGCACTAAAAAATAGATAGTAGTTATGATCCTCCCCCCCTTTCGGCAGTAGGCTCCCCTTCTTCTTCCCTCTCCAATAGCCTCCCAGGGACGAGGCGTCCTTCTAAAAAGTTTTTAAACAAAAGAGCAAAGGCCGAAAAATAGATAATAACTGCGGTGATAATTTCAATAACTTGGGGAGCGAAGCGGAAAAGCTGCATATTGAAACCACCCACGGTAAGATAAGCGATAAAAAGCCCTGCTAAAACAATGCCTAGAGGGCTGTTCATACCCAGCAGCGCTACCGGAATACCGTTAAATCCTTCCGGCGCCAGAACATCCACCACGTCCAGGCTTTTGCCGGCACCTGCTAGGTAGAGAAGACCTCCCCCCAGACCAGCCAAAGCACCGGAGATCATCATGGAAAGGATGATGCTCCGGTTTTCGTTGATGCCCGCATAGCGTGCCGCGTCTCGGTTTAAACCACAGGCTTTAAGCTCATAGCCAAAGGTGGTCTTTTCCAGCAAGATATAGAGCAAGATAGCCGTCACTGCCGCTATCACAATCCCCCCGTTCACGCTGGAGACACTGTTGCCCACCCGAAAAATATGCTCGAACCCCATTTTAGGTATGGTCCCTCGGGGAGGCACTCGCAAGGTTTGGTTCCTTAAGCGGTCGTAAACGGTACGGGTAATCAGAAAGTTTACCAGGTACATACCTATATAGTTAGTCATAATGCCAGCAATAACTTCGTTGACGTTGCGCCACGCCTTAAGCACCCCCGGAATGAGCCCCCACAAAGCCCCTCCCAAGGTAGCCGCGCTCAGGCCTAGGATCCAGGGTAAAGGTCCGGGAAGGGCTAGGGAGCGAATGCTCACCAGGATAGCTAAAAATGCTCCCACCGTGAACTGTCCGGAGGCTCCTATATTAAAGAGACCAGTCCGGCTGGCGAAACCTACCGCTAAACCGGTCATGATGATCGGGGTAGCGAAGTAGAGCACCTGGCCGATATTGCGCATATCTGCCACACCGCTGCTCAGAATTACCCAAAATGCCCGCACTGCTTGGGAGGAGTTGCTGATAAGCATAACTATAAATCCAGCGGCGAGCCCTACCACTATCGCCATCAGGGAGGAGATAAAGCTGGTGACGGCGCTTGAAGCCAGCAGTTGACGCCAGCGGTTCATACCATCACCTCCCGCTTCGACCCAGACATATAAAGCCCCAACTCTTGATAAGATACCTGGAGAGGCTCGACATCAGCCACCAACTCACCTTCGTAGATGACCAAAATACGGTCGCTGATATTCATAACTTCATCCAACTCCAGAGAAACCAACAAAATGGCGGCACCCTGTCGGCGCTGTTCTATCAGCTGCCGATGAATAAACTCAATAGCACCGACATCCAAACCTCGGGTTGGCTGCACTGCCAGCAGCAGACGGGGTTGACCATCGATCTCCCGTGCCAGAATAGCCTTTTGCTGATTCCCCCCCGACATACTACGAACCATGGTGCCAGAGCCTTGTCCAGCCCGAATATCGAAGCGAGAGATAAGTTCTTGGGCATAAACCGTAATAGGTGCCAAACGCAGGAAACCTCGGCGGCTAAAGCGGGGAGTAAAATACGACTGGAGGATAAGGTTATAAGCAAGTGAATAATCTAGAACTAAGCCGTGGCGTTGCCTGTCTTCGGGTATATGAGCCATCCCACTTAAGAGGCGTTGGCGAATGGAGAAGTTGCTTATCTCCCGGTTATCCAGATAAACCGAGCCTGCAGCCGCCGGCAATAAACCGGTTAAAGCATAGACAAGCTCGCTTTGCCCGTTGCCATCTATTCCGGCAACACAGACAATTTCCCCTGAGCGTACGGTAAAAGAGACATTATTAACTGCCGCCTTTTGGGTCACCTGGTTTAAGACTGTCAGATGGTGCACTTGCAGCACCGCTTCCCCCAACTCCACCTCACTCTTAGGGGGAACCAAGTCCACCTTGCGTCCCACCATCATTTCGGAAAGCTCCTCCACCGTAGTCGTGGCAACTTCGGTAGTAGCAATATGGCGCCCTTTGCGCAATACCGTGCAACGGTGGGCAATGCGCTTAATCTCTGCCAATTTATGAGTTATAAAGAGGATGGATTTCCCCTCCTCCACCAACCCCTGCATAATTTTCATCAGCTCTTCAATCTCCTGAGGGGTAAGTACGGCAGTCGGTTCATCCATAATAAGTATTTCGTTGTCTCGGTACAACATTTTTAAAATTTCTACCCGCTGCTGCATGCCGACGGTTATATTGGATATTAGCGCATCGGGGTCTACCTCTAGACCGTAGCGCCGGGAAAGCTGCAGCACACGTTCCCGGGCTTCCTCCATTTGTAGCATACCACGCCGGGTGCTTTCCACCCCCAGGGTAATATTCTCCAGTACTGTAAAATTGTGCACCAGCTTAAAGTGCTGATGCACCATGCCAATACCATAGCGCGTTGCATCTCCGGGACCATGAAGGTGAATCTCCTGCCCATTCTTTTTAATGACCCCTTTATCGGGAGCATATAAACCGAACAAAATAGACATGAGGGTGGACTTGCCGGCACCATTTTCGCCTAACAGAGCATGAATCTCCCCCTGTTTAAGCTGTAAAGTTATATCGTTATTAGCCATTACCCCGGGAAAGCTCTTAGTAATGCCACACATTTCGATAAGAAAGGACAAAAATACACCTCCCCAGGTGGAAACCCAAAGGGAGCTGTCTCGCCCCAGGCAAAACAGCCCCCCCTGCTATGATAGACGGGGGTTTCCACCCCCACACCTGTGCCACAAACCGCTTACAGCCGCACTATTTTTAGCTTGCACTAAATTTGGGGTGCGTCTACTCTTAGTCGAAGTAGGTTATGACCACTGCTTTTACCGGCAGATCGGTCACATGATCGGCATCGGTATCTTTAAGAAGCTCAATTTCGCCATCCATAAGTTTGGCAAAAATGGTATCGTATTCTTCCTGAGTAAAGAGATCGAACTTGGAGCTCTCCATAGGTAAACCTACGCCGGCGTTCTTGGAAGTAAAGACCAGCGCCTGACCACCAGGGAAGGCACCGGCATAGTAGTCGCTGATGGCCGAGTAGACCGATTCTCTTAACCCTTTCATCGCGGAAGATATAACGGTGGGAGACTCGCCGGATTGATCCACGTCAACACCGATGACATAGCCGCCAGATTCCTCCGCAGCCGCCATGACCGAGTTTCCTACAGCGCCGCCGCAACCAAAGATAACATCGATACGGTCGGCAAACCAGGCAGCAGACATGGTTTGGATTTCCGGAGTGGCGTTGAAGCCGCCGGTGTAGTGATAGTTTAAGCGTACCGAATTGTCGGCTAAACCCAGCTCCTGAGCCGCATACTCAGCACCTTGCACAAAGCCGTAGCCAAAACGAATAACGGCAGGCACAGCCATACCACCCATAAAGCCTAAGCTGGTGGCGCCGTCTCTAACCGCAGCGTATCCCGCCAAGAAACCGGCTTCTTCTTCGGCATAGAGTAGACCAACCACGTTGTCGTTAGTCTGGAAAACGGAGTAATCTTCGTTATGAGGAACGCCGTCTACCAAGATAAAGCAAACCTCCGGATAGAGGTCTTGGGCGATAAAAACAGGAACTTCAAAGAGAAAGCCTGGGGTGACAATAACTTTAGCGCCACCCTTGACTGCCAGTTCGATGGTATCCAGGTAAGCATTTTCGCTTTGCTCCGCAGGCTGGTAATACTTGTGGGCAATACCTTGCTCCTCAGCATATTTGACCAAACCTTCCCAGGAACCCTGGTTAAAGGATTTATCGTCGATGGTGCCAAGGTCGGTAATAAGCGCCAACTCGAAGAGATCATCCCCAGGGGGAGGGGGAGGAGGGGGTTCGGTAGGAGCAGCGGTAGGAGCAGCAGTGGGAGCAGCAGTAGGTGGGCTGGTTGGAGTACTGGTGGTACAAGCAGTAAGGGTTACTACTAAGGAAAGAAGCAGTACGAAGATCGAAACCTTCTTCATAATATACCTCCTATTATAAAGTGATGCTTCTACCCATTTTTAAGGTAGTGCAATATGCCTAGGGCACGTTTTGCAGTATAGCATATGGTATAGATGATGTAAAGGAGTAGAAGCCCAGCTCCTACTCTGCTATATTCCAGCCCATAACGGTGGTAAAGGCTCTTTCAAATTCGCCAAGTAAGATACTGCCAATATCGGTGTTGATCATCATGGTAAAACCAGAGCCGTTAGCGGGGCAGAAGACAGCGTTGGCTTTATAGCCATGGTTCGAACCGCCGTGACCAAAAATAGGACCCATAACCGATGTACCGACTCTAAAGCCCACGGCATAGGAAGAGAAATCGAAAACTGCTGTGGTTAAAGTTTGAGCACTCGCTAAAGATAAGGGGTTTGCCTCCCCCTTAAGGGACTTCATGATCGTAATGCCAAAGTTGGCTAAATCGGTAGGTGTAGTCCACAACCCCGCTGCTGAAAGCTCCGGCATAATATTATAGCCATCCAGGAGCTGTCTGTCGTAAGAGTTATAGCCGAAGACTATTTCCTGCTCCTCTTGCCGCTCATAAAGCTGCTCGTAGCTGCTATGCACCATGCCAAAGGGTTGGAAAACTTGTTCTTGAAGCATGGTGTGGTAGTCCAGCTGCAAAGCATCGGCTACTGCCTTTTGAGCCAGGAGATAGCCACCACCGGAATATTGCCACTTGGTGGCCGGTTCCATAATCAGTTTCAGAGGCAAGTTATTGGCAGGAGGTAGACCCCGCAGAATATCTACCAACTCGGGAATAGTTTGGTCTTGCTGGTAGCCGGCAAAACCGTGAAGGTTGAGTCCGGCATGGTGGCTGAGCAGGAGACGCAGGGTGATTTTTCGAGGAAGAGCATCGAAGGTGGGAAGGGTATATCCTTGCAGGTAGTTGGCCACATCTTCGTCTAAATCCAGCTTCCCTTGTTGGGCTAAACGCACCACCGCTGTGGCAAAAACCGGTTTGCTAATCGAGCCAGCCTGGAACATAGAACAGGGGGTGACGGCGCTTCTGCCCCGGCGGCTACGCAAGCCCCAGGTATAGACTTCACTAATGGCGTAATCTTCAATTAAAGCTATACTAATAGCCGGAGTGCGGCACTCCACCAGGCGTTCCTCCAGGGTTAACCCCCCGTAGAACTCCTGAGAGCGCATCCGGGTAATTTTACTCATGGGTCATCCTCCTTCAAAGCTGTAGAAGCTACCTGGGATGCTACACCCCGGCTCCTACATACTTACATATTTCGGCCAAAGAATATTTCTTCCATTTCTTTTTTAATGCGCTCGGCAATTTTGCGCCGGGCGCCCGGCTGCAACTCCTCAGCGGCAACGCCGAAGAGATAATTGTCCAGGTCAAACTCCTTTAGCTTGCATTTGGTATGAAAAATATTTTCCTGATAGATATTGACATCGATAAAGTCGAAGCGACGGCGGTATTCGCTGGGGATATAGTTTTGGATAGAGTTAATTTTGTGGTCGATAAAAAGTTTGCGTCCGGTAATATCCCGCGTAAAGCCTCGCACGCGATAATCGATAGTAACAACATCGGTTTCAAAGCTCTGTAACAGGTAGTTTAAGGCTTTAAGGGGGGAGATGTGGCCACAGGT
>WREE01000006.1 GCA_009779515.1 Symbiobacteriaceae bacterium | reverse complement strand
GAAAAGTCCCCCAGGGTTGCGCCCTGAAGGAGCAGCACTAACCCCTGGGCTAACCCTATACGCATACCGATCCAAAGAAGATCGGTGCGCTGCCTTAAGCTATTGGTGCCAAAAACCGAGGCGATAGCTCCCACTAAAAAAAGCTGTAACACCACCGCATTACCCATGAGCAGAAAGCCAGCCATGAGGGAGAGGATAATGCCAAAAGTTACAGCCAGAGGAATGTGAAAGAGTACGGCGATAATCAAGGTTGCTGCCGGCACGGGAATAAAGACGATATTTTCCGGAGAGACATAGAGAACCACCCTGCCCAGAGCCAGGGTGAAGATAGTTATAGCGCCGAAAATAGTAACGGTGGTAGGATCTCGCAGCGCCTCCGGTGCCAGCAAGTTAAGAACCACGAACAACAGGAAGAAGAGCCCTCCCAGCCCGGCTGTGGTGGTAAGCATCAGTTCCCAATTGGTACCGTCTGCCAACATCCCCAAATCTTCCAGCAGCATATAAGCCCGTTCATTAACCAGCTCGCCGGTGCGTAAAATGGATTCGCCGCGTACCACCCAGACATCGTGCACTTGAGCAGCAGCCTCATTTCTGGCATCTTGGGTGAGTTTTTCATCCACTACCATATTCACCCGAATCAACTGCTCCATGAGCCCTTTAGCCACGGAGTAACCCCGGTGATTACCCATGCGACTCATAAGCTCATCCAAAGCCTGGTTGCGGTAAAAGGTGAAGAACTCCTGGGGGATACCGTCCTGGTAAAAGGGAAAATAGATATCTACCAAGGTGCGACGGATATCTTCAATCTCTGGGGAGGTAAGCTCAGCTAAACTCGACGCCATATAAGGAGCCATCTCCCACCCTTCGGGAAAGACGGTGCTTATTTCGGAGCTTTTCGTCTCATCCCAAGGGTATAACTCCAGGATATGGACTACTTCGCTTAAAAATTTATTCAGCTCCTCGACGGCAGTCGCTCCAATGGAGAAGTCTACCACCAAAACCGGTTCCACTTTCCGCCGAGCAATCTCTTGCAGCATAGTTGTCTCAAAGCGGTCGATAACGGCATGGGGCGCCATAATATCGTGAGGTGAAGGTTCATTAACCTCCACGTTGACGCTGTAGGGTAACACTGCCGGTACCACCAGTAGAGCGGTCAAGATCCAACAGACCAGCAAAGTAGCGTAAACCCGTAAGGAGATAGCGGACACTTCCTGCGCCGGGTTCGATCCCAACTTCTCCTCCAACTGTGGCAGTTCGACATGGTGGGGGTTCATGACGACATTCCTTTCCAGTTTACCCTGAGCTGCTGTTTACCGGCAACTGTTTGCTTCTGTTATATGCTTCATATGCCAAAATAACCCGTTGAACCAGCTGATGGCGTACCACGTCTTTATCGCTGAGATAGGCAAAGCCGATGCCGGGAACATGCTCCATCACCCCTCGGGCTTCGATAAGACCGGAGATGGCATTGTGGGGTAAGTCTACCTGGGTAATATCGCCGGTGATAACCGCTTGCGAGCCAAAACCCAGGCGGGTAAGAAACATTTTCATCTGTTCACTGGTCGTGTTTTGGGCCTCGTCCAGGATAATAAAAGCGTCATCTAAGGTGCGCCCCCGCATATAAGCTAAAGGCGCCACCTCAATGGTATTTTTTTCTATATGGCGTTTGAAGTTTTCCATGCCGATCATATCGTAAAGAGCGTCGTAGAGAGGTCGCAGATAGGGGTCTACCTTCTCCTGCAAGTCACCGGGGAGAAAACCGAGGCGTTCTCCTGCCTCCACTGCCGGACGGCAGAGAATTAGGCGATGCACCCGTTTCTCCTTAAGGGCTGCAACTGCCATCGCCATAGCCAGGTAGGTTTTTCCGGTACCTGCCGGACCAATGCCAAAAACAATATCGTTTTCCTTGATGGCATCGATATACTGCTTTTGCCCCAAAGTTTTCGGACGAATTTGTTTACCCCGGACGGTGGTATAAATAGTCTCGCCAAAGAGAGACGCCAACTTGTCCAACTCCCCGGCCAGAGCCATACGAGCAGCATAGACCACCTCCCGGGAGCCGATATAACTCCCCTGACGCTGAAAGAAAAGCAGTTGCTGCAACAGGGCATCAGCAAGCTCCACCGCTTCACTTTCACCCCGGATAAGCAGCTCTGTGCCACGAGTATATAGTTCCACCGGGAGTAAGTCTCGCAGGTAACGCAAATGCTCCTCATGATGACCAAAAAGGCTGAGGGCTTCCTTAGCATCCCGCGTTAGCAAGCGTTTCTCTCGGGTCTCCTGTGGTATAGTTGTCGAGGTTACCACTCCTTAAAAAATATATCAAAGCTGCCCCTGGTACAACGTGCCGAGGCAGCTTTTTTGGTTTTATGTAGCCTATCTAAACTTACGCTTCCGTGCAGCCTCGGCTTTTTTCTTGCGACGGACGCTGGGCTTTTCGTAATGTTCACGTTTGCGAACCTCAGCTAATACACCAGACCTTTGGCACTGGCGCTTAAAGCGGCGTAGAGCGCTCTCCAGCGTCTCTGTTTTGCCTATCTTTACTTCAGACATGTATTCTTCCCTCCCTCCGCATACTTCGTTACCCATTAAGGGGTTAGGTGCGGGAAGTATCTTGGCAACAGTATTATTATAGACGAAATATGGCTGGGTTGTCAAGCATAGGCTTTTTTATGATCTTTTAAGAGCTCAGCGGCGTGGTCGCGAGCAGCTTTGGAGTGAGGATCGGCAGCTAACAGACGCATAGTTTCCTGTAAACGCCCTTCGTAATTGAGGAGTTCCACGTAGGTGAAGGTTTCCTCCCCTTCGCTGGCTTTACTGATGTAGTAGTGGTGTTTGGCTACCGTGGCCACGGCTGCCTGGTGGGTAACCAAGAGTAACTGGCAGTGTTCTCCCAATTGAGCCAGAGCCGCAGCCACCGCTTTGACGGCGGAGCCACTCAAGCCACTGTCCGGTTCATCAAAAATCATTATATCTGGCATATCCAGAGCTACTAAAACAGTTTTCAAAGCTAACAGAATTCGGGCAAGCTCCCCCCCGGAAGCGATTTGAGCTAACGGCTTAAGGGGTTCTCCCGGGTTAGGAGCAATAAGGAACTCGCAGCTTTCGCCGCCATAAGGGCGCCAGGGAAAGGAACCGCCCGGGGAGGTAAAATTTACCGCAAAACGGCAACGCTCCATCAGTAGAGACTGCAGTTTGACCATAATGCTTTGTTGTAAAAAGTTGGCTACTTCACGGCGAGACTCTCCCAAAGCCATCCCCAACTGCTGCACTTCCCGCTGCCCTTCCTCCACCGCTAAAGCTCCTCGCTGCAGCTCTTCGCTTTGATTCTCCCAGCTCTCTTGCTTGTGGCGTATCTCTTCCTGATAGCGCAGAACCTCCTCCACGGTCGCCCCATACTTGCGTAGAATACGTCGCACTTCATCCAAACGTCTAGCAATGTCCTCCAACTCGCCTGGTTCTCCCTCTAAGTTGCTGCGGTAATGGGTAAGATCGTGCCCCAGTTCGTCCAACTGCCAGTAAAGAGAATCCACCAGCTCGACCCAAGGTTCCAGAGCACTATCGAAGCGAACCGCTGCTTCCAACTCTCGCTTAGCTTGGTGTAAGAGCGTAGCTGCTGCTAAACACCGGTCTCCGTCTTGGGTAAGAGAGAGTAGAACCGAACTTACCCCATCATAGAGCCTTTCTTTGCCAAGTAGCACTTGCTGTCTTTGGAAGAGGCGTTCTTCCTCCCCTATCTGGAGTTTTACCTGGGTAATTTCCTCGTCTTGCAAGCGCCAGATATCCATATTACGACTGGCTTCCAGCACTGCCGCTTGCAATTCCTGATGAGTTTTAGAGGCACTCTGCCAGTTCAGGTAAGCTTGTTGATAGCTATGCAACAGCTTTTGGTGAAGAGCATCTCCAAATTGGTCTAAAATTTGCAGATGATGCCGAGGTTGCAACAAGCGTAAAGTCTCTTGCTGACCTTGTAGCTCCATAAGTTCGCTTCCCAGAGCGCGTAAAGCGGCGACAGTTACCGGTTGCCCGTTGACACGTATAGTATTGCGTCCGTTAACTTGAAGTTCACGCCAAAGTTGAATCTCTATCTCCTGACCTGCACTCTCCCGGTCTTCATTTTCGTTGTTAGGCGTATCTCCCGCCGGGTTTGCCAGCTCCTCCCATAAATCCAAATCTTCCAGGACTTGCCGTAAACGGGGATGGCTTCGCAAAATAAAGGAGCCAGCTACCCGCATACGCTGACTGCCGCTGCGTATCCAGCTTTGCTGCCCCCTGGCACCTAAGAGAAAAGCCAGAGCATCTAAAAGGATAGATTTCCCGGCACCGGTTTCTCCCGAAAAGACATTGATCGCCGAACCGAGTTCCAGTTCCAAAGAAGCTATTAATGCAAAGTTAGTAATCTCCAAATGATACAGCATACTTTGCACCTCCTTGCTGTCTACCTTACGGTGCTCGTGTTTAAGTTTAGCCGAGGCCTCGTTATTCCAGTAAAGCCAGGATACGCTGTTCCAAGATATGCGCCACGGCAGCATCTTTAGCAATAAGCAGGAGGGTATCATCTCCGGCGATGGTCGCCACCAAGTCGCTCCATCCCAACCCGTCGAAGTGGGAACTCACAGCATGAGCGTGACCAGGTAAGGTGCGCAGCACCACTAAATGCTGAGCGGTTTGCATATTCACCATGGAATCCCGCAGGATGCGAGTGAGCTTGCTGTAAGAGATATTGCTCACCCCCTGCTCCTCAGGGAGGAAATAGCGCTGCCCTCCATGCTCATCAAAACGCTTCACAATGCCCAATAGCTTAATATCGCGGCTGAGGGTAGCTTGCGTGACAGTTATCCCTTCCTGTAACAATAAGCGACGTAGCTCGGCTTGGGTGGAGATGCTTCTAGTTTTAACCAAATGACGAATCATGGGAATTCTACGGTTTTTCAAAGATGCCACCCCCTGGTATCTCTTCTCCTCCGACTGCGGTTTTAAGCATGCCGGATATTGTTCCTCACATGGGCGGAAGCTTTGGACGCACATACGCCGCGAGCTATAAGCTATAAGTGTATACTCCGAATAGATGGGGTGCAAAGGCTACATAAACTGCTCATGGGCTAATGCTACTACCCTGACGATCTCAGCTACCCCTACCAGGCCTTCTTCTGCCAAGGGACGGGTTAACTGCCAACAAGAGAGAAATTCGACATTACCTTTGGGTCCTCTGAGAGGTGAAGGGGTGAGTGCCGTAAGCCACAAGGAAGCCCTTGCTCCTTCTTGCTGTATGTTAGACAAAACTTCGCGGTGTAGCTCAGGACTTTTGACCACGCCATTTTTGCCTACTTTACCCTTACCTGCTTCAAACTGAGGCTTGACCAGAGCCACCACTTGCCCCTCAGGAGCCAGAAACTCCGGCAGCCTGGCAAAAATATGCTTTAAGGAAATAAAGGAGACATCGCAGACTGCCAAATCAATAGTGCTATCAATTTTCTCTCGCGCCAGGTAGCGAAAGTTTTCCCGTTCCAGGTTTACCACTTTAAGATTTTGTCGCAGCGACCAAGCTAACTGACCATAGCCGACATCCACCGCATAGACTTTAGCAGCGCCATGCTGCAAGAGGCAATCGGTAAACCCGCCTGTGGACGCGCCAATATCCAGGCATACCCTTCCTGTGGGATTAAGGGCAAAGCTCTGCAAGCCATGCGCCAGCTTTAACCCGCCACGACTTACAAAGGGGATGGGTGCCGCAGCAACTTCAAGAACAGTATCCTCAGGTAAAAGTTCCCCGGCTTTGCTCACCCCTTGACCCTGGTGGCTCACCTGGTTACTCATGATCAGAGCCGCTGCCTTTTCCCGGCTGGGCGCCAACCCTTGGGCTAAAAGCAACTTATCGGCACGCTCCTTACCGCTACGCTTTTTGGGCGCATCTGCCATAGTCACTCGTTAAACTCCTCTATACCACTAGGTTATCAATGGGTACCAAGCCACTCCTTAATTGCTGTAGCGACTCCTAAAGGATCCAACCGCAGCTCTCGAAGGAGCTCTTCCCGGGTACCATGTTCCACAAAAGCGTCGGGAAGCCCTAAGGTCAGGAAGCGGGGAGCTGTTGCCGCATTTCGGGCAAGCTCCTGTAGCGCTGCACCCACTCCGCCAACGATACTGTTTTCTTCCAGGGTGACTACATGGGTAGCTTGTGCTAGCAGCGGCAGTAGGGTAGTTTCATCCAGGGGTTTAATTATCCGCAAGTTGACGACCCCCAGCTGGATACCCTCGGCTGTCAGTAGAGCCGAGGCTTCCCTGGCAACCTCCACCATACTCCCAGCTGCTATGAGCCAGAGCTGCTCTCCTGGCACCAGTACCTGGCTTTGTTTTATCTCGTTGGGCGATAGGGAATTATCCCGAGAGACCCCCTGCCCCTTGGGATATCGGATAGCAGAGGGTATGTTCTCTTCCAGGCTGAGAGTAAGCATGGCTCTCAGCTCTTCGTAGCTGCTGGGTGCCCAAATACGCAACCCCGGTACCAGGCGCAGATAGGACAGATCGAAGCTACCGTGGTGGGTAGCGCCATCTTCACCCACTAAGCCGGCTCTATCTATAGCAAAAACTACCGGAAGTCGCTGCAAAGCGACATCGCTGATAATCTGATCGAAAGCTCTTTGTAGAAAGGTAGAGTAGATAGCGACCACGGGACGCATGCCCCCTCGGGCTAACCCTGCTGCCAAAGTCACCGCGTGTTCCTCCGCGATACCTACATCGAAACAGCGCTCGGGGTAGGCTGCGGCAAAGGAGCTAACCCCGGTACCTTCCGGCATAGCGGCGGTAATGACCGCTATCTCCTTGTGGTCTGCCGCTAAATCCCTTAAAGTGTCGGCAAATACTTTCGTATAGCTTAAACTTCCTTTGCTGCGAGGCTCACCGGTGGCTACATCAAACGCAGATACCCCATGAAAACGGGAAGGAGCTTCCTCCGCCGGTAAATATCCACGCCCTTTACGGGTGACCACATGCACCAGAACCGGACCGGTCACCTCTTGGGCGCGCTTTAAGATAAAGTCCAAAGCCTTGAGGTCATGACCATCGATAGGACCTAAGTAAGCTAGACCTAACTCTTCAAAAATCATCCCCGGTAAGACAAAATGCTTAGCTGAAACTTTTATTTGCTGAATGAAGTCGATAACCGGCTCTCCGCCGCCGGGCAGCATAGTGAGTAGGTTTTTCACTCCGGTCTTAGTACGAAAATAATTTGGTTGCACCCGTAATTCATTAAGGGAGCGAGCCAGCCCCCCCACGTTAGCCGAGATAGACATATCGTTATCGTTGAGAATGATTATCAGTCTGGTTTGGGTATCCCCCACATGGTTGAGAGCTTCCAAGGCTAACCCACCGGTAAGTGCCCCATCTCCCAAAACAGCCACCACATGGTGCCGCTCTCCCTGCAGATCCCGGGCTAAAGCCATACCTAAAGCAGCTGAGACCGAGGTGGAGCTGTGTCCGGTTTCATAAATATCGTGAGGACTCTCATGACTTTTAGGAAAGCCACTCATCCCCTGAAATTGTCTAAGGGTAGCAAAAGAACCCCCGCGTCCGGTGAGAATTTTATGAACATAACACTGGTGGCCTACATCCCAGATAATTTTATCCTGGGGGCTGTGGAAAGCACGATGCAAAGCGATCGTGAGCTCAACTACCCCTAAGTTAGAAGCTAAATGCCCCCCGTTAGCGGCTACGGTAGTAATAATTTCTTGCCTAAGCTGAGTGGCTAAAGCTTGCAGCTCCCCTAACCCTAGCTCCTTAAGACGGTTGATGATTCTCGCTCCACGTGCGGCTTGCTCGCCATAAATATCGACAGAGCCTTCTTCGTTGCTCATGAGTCTCCTCCGTTAAACCAAATTTCCCATAATCAAACCTAAAGCCGCTCCCGCTAAGACCTCAAAGGGGGTGTGCCCCAAAATCTCTCGTAGCTGCTCCCGCTGCAGTTCCTGTAAATCGGGAAATTGGGTGATGAGTATATTCAAAATTCTGGCTTGGTCACCGGCCGAGCGTCTGACCCCGGCAGCATCATACATGACGATGATGGTATTGACTAAAGATATAGCGAAAACAGCCGAGTCCCAGGCGTGAAGCCGCCCAATAGCCACCGTAAGAGCGACTACCGCCGCGGTATGGGAACTAGGCATACCTCCCGAAGTGCCTAGAAGTGACCAATCCAACACCCTGTCGCTAAGCCAGACGATAAAAACCTTGAGTAATTGAGCGCTAGCCATGCCCAAAAAGGCAGCCCAGACCATGCGGTTATGTAGTAATCCCATTCTGCTAGAAAAGGGACTGCAGCAGAAGAGCGAGCTGCTCCTGATTACCAGGGAGATGCTTCAACAGGCTCTCCAGATAATGCTTCTCTTCCCGGAGTAATTCCTGGGTTTGGTCAACACCCAACAGGGAAGGGTAGGTTATCTTGCCGTGACGCTGGTCTCGTCCGCGTCCTTTGCCGGTTATTTCCGGGTCGGCAAGGTAATCTATTAAGTCGTCGTGGATTTGATATACTTTACCCAGCTGATAACCAAAAGATCGGTAGAGGGTTGCTGCTTCTTCCGGCAAATGCAAGATGCCACACGCCATCATCAAAGGTAGCAGGATCATTTCCCCGGTTTTACCCCGATGCATCTCCCTGACCGACTGAAGCATTTTATCTCGATGGCGCATATCGTCTTTTAGGGGCTGGGAACTCTCCTGCAACAGAATATCTTCCACCTGACCGCGGATCATCCCCGTCGCTCCAGCCGAGGCACTAACCTGTAACAACAATTGCGCCAAGGTCTCACCGTTATAAGACTGGGTTCTATAACCTGCATACAATATACCGAAAGCCTCAGTGAGCAGCGCATCACCGGCTAAAACCGCCATACCTTCACCAAACTTAACGTGGCTAGTAGGCAGCCAGCGACGTAAATAATCATCGTCCATACAGGGAAGATCGTCATGAATGAGAGAGTAACAGTGGATAAACTCAATAGCTGCTGCCGGATGCAAGCCTCTCTGCCAGGAGGCACCATGAGCATCTAAAGTCAGCAACAGCAGCAATCCGCGCACCCGCTTACCCCTGGCAAGAAGCGAATAGCTCATGGCTTCTTTAAGGAGCGGGTGGGTCTCCAGCTCAGCGAGGTGTAGTTGCAAAAAGATATCTAAGGCTTGGCGCAATTCATCAATTGTTGTCATATTTTCACTCCAGTGTATCTATGCCCGACCATTAAATAGGAAGCCTGATTCTACTCTGCTAGATGGGGGCTACCCGCCCCCAAGCCCCTGGCCGCTACGGCAGGCAAAGCCCGCCTGCGCTTACTGGAACTACGTTCCAGAACCACGCAGTCGCGTGGTGGAGTAGAAGCCCACTTCTACTCTTTCTCCAAGACTAAAGGCTTAAGCTCCAGCTCGCCGTATGCCGAGGCAATAACTTGCTCAATTTTTTTCTCTGCCGCATCTAGATAATCTTGGCAAAAGCGCGCCAGGCGCACCCCTTGTTCAAAAGCCGCCAAGGTTTCATTTAAAGGAAGGCTATTATTTTCCAGGGAGCGGACTAACTGCTCCACCTGCTGCATCGCTTCTTCAAAAGTCAGATTAGCCAACTCTTTGGTATCTTTACCCGGCTTAGTCATGCCGAACCTCCTTACCCACTACCTGAATAACTCTGGCTTCGATAATACCGTCTTTTAATTCCATCTCTATATCGTCCCCCGTGCGTATATTGGCTACGGAGGTTAAAATTTCCCCTTGATGATTACGTAAAGTGGCATAACCGCGTCCTAAAAGCTGCAAGGGAGAGAGCAGTTGTAGCATTTGCGCTTGCCCCCCTAAGTGCGCCTGAGCCAGGGCGAAACGGTGCCGAACTAAAGTTTCTAACTGCTTGTACGAAGCTGCCAAGCTTTGTCGCCGCGGTGGCACCCAGTTCAAGAGAGAGCGAGCTTCCATCAGGCGCTCTAGAGAAGCGGCAAGCTGACGCCGTTCCTGAGCAAGTTGCTGCTTGGAGCTAACTGCCAGGCGTTCTTCATACTCTGCCAGCCAACCCCGCCTTTCCCTGACCCACTTGAGTAAACGAGCAGGATCTAAACGAGACTGTTGACTTGCCAGATGCTCCTGCTCTCGTCGCAACCGTTGCTGACAGAGTAGAGCAAGGCGTTCCTGGCGCTGACTTAAGTCGTACTGCCACAAAGCTACCTCAGGCACCACCAGTTCGGCAGCGGCTGAAGGGGTGGGGGCACGCAAATCGGCAGCTAAATCGGCGAGAGTGAAATCGGTTTCGTGTCCTACAGCTGAGATCACGGGTAGCCGAGAAGCCGCGATAGCTCGGATAACTTCTTCTTCGTTAAAACACCAGAGATCCTCCAGGGAGCCTCCCCCCCGCCCGATAATGATAACCTCCACCTGGGGGAGTTGGTTGAGGAGCTGCAGAGCTGCTACCAACTGCTCCCCTGCACCTTCTCCTTGCACCAAACTGGGTGCTAAAATAACACTCACCTGGGGATAGCGGCGGCGCAAGACGTGGATCATATCCCTTAAAGCAGCACCACTGGGGGAGGTAACAATACCCACCACTCGGGGAGCCAAGGGGAGGGGGCGCTTGCGCCTTTCATCGAAAAGCCCTTCCCCAGCCAGGCGTTGCTTGAGCTGCTCCAAAGCTAAAGCCAACGCTCCTACTCCCAGCGGCTCCATAGCCGAGATAAGAAGTTGAAACTGACCGTCCCTTTCATATAAAGAGACTGAGGCGTTAACCAGAACCTTTTGCTCATCCTGAGGTCTAAAGCGCAACTGTTTAGCGCGTCCAGCAAACATTACCCCTCGTACCTGGGATTGTTCGTCTTTTAGGGAAAAATAAATTTGCCCCGAACTCTGGATACGCAGGTTGGAAATTTCTCCTTCAAGCCAGAAGTCCCTTAACAGATAGCTCTCTTCCAGTAGCCCTTTGACTATGCTGTTCAGTTCGCTTACCTGGTACACCTTGCGATCCATTAACTCGTCCTCCATTGCTGCAGTCCCAGCCAAGCGATGCCCACGGCATTATCACTGCAGAGTTTCGGTTCGGCAAACCACAGGGTGGCTCTCCCTTTTAGCCTATGCTCCAAACGCTGGCGAAGGTAAAGGTTGGAGGCTACCCCCCCAACCAGAAGAAAGTTATGTAAACCTGTGACAGCGGCACCCTGGCGCAGTAGTTTTTCTAAGGTAGCGGCGATACACCGCTCCACTCCTCGGCAGATGACTGCCGGAGGAACCCCCAAAGCTAGGGCGCGCTTAGCGGCAGCCTCAGCTCCGGAGAAACTAACTTGCATATTCTGACAATACGAAGGTAATGCCCAGGAGCTGGAGGCATCAGGAGTTGGCGCTTCCCTTGCCAGCTGCTCCAAGTGAGGACCAGCTGGAAAAGGGAGCCCTAAAGCTACTCCTACTCTGTCTACCAGCTGCCCCACATGAAGGTCTAAAGAGCCTCCTAGGAGTTCTTCGTTAAAACCGGTAGCTGTGCGGGTAACTTTCAGCAGTTCGGTGGTGCCACCGGAAAGGTGCAAGGCTAAAAAAGATGGTTCTGTAGGACCTCCTGCTGAGACAACTCCTGCCATGATATGCCCTTCCTGGTGGGAGAAAGAAAAAAAAGGAACACCCCAAGCCACAGCTAGGGCCTCGGCTAGCTTGGCACCGGCAATAAAAACCGGCATATAGGAATCTGCGGCAGGTCGCGGCTTACTGCTGGCAGCCACTGCCAAGGGAGGGTACGAAGGACGTTGTAACTGCTGCAGCAAAACCGGCAGCTGCTTGAGATGCCAAAAGAGAGCTTCCGACTGCCGCAAACCGAGTTCGCCTAGCTCCACCGGTAGGAGCTGCCGCACTTCGTGGATAAGAGTATCTCGAGTAGAAGCCCATGAACTGCGTTCACCCATGCTATGATAGAAACGGGCTTCTACTCCGCAACAGGAACTGTGGCGCAGAAGCGGAGCTTCTGAAGCTGTATACAAGCTTTGCCTATTGGACTCGGGGTCCCCGCGCACATGTTCGTGGGGTGGGAGTCTGGGGTTTGGGGGCGGGTAGCCCCCATCTATCAGAGCATAAACCGCCGCCCAGGAACTGGTGTAGGCGCTACTATCACATGCCAAAAGCCAGCCGGATTTCATGGCGCTTGGGTCGTATCTGTTTGGCGCAAAACTTTCAGATGCTGATGAATATTGCCCAAAATACCGTTGATAAAAGGCGAGGCCTCCACCGCACAATAACGCTTGCTAAGCTCCACTGCCTCATCGAGGCTAGCTTCCGGCGGTATATCCTGAAGCCAGAAGAGCTCGTAAGCCGTTAACCGCAAGATGGAGCGTTCCAGCCTCCCCATCCGAGCCAGAGACCAATCTTTAGCAAAGCTCTCCAATACTTCGTCAATTTCCGGACGGAGCTTGATAATGCCTTGGATCATCTCTTTAGCTAAACGTATGTCGGCTCGACGCATCGTTCCGGCGGCTGTCTCCGAGGAGTTTGTTTGCCAATCATCCACCAAATTTTCCAGGGAGAGTTCCCACATGGGTAGCCAATCTCCCTCTTGAAACTCCAGTTGAAAGAGCGTCTTAAGCACAGCGGTGCGTGCCAAACGTCTCGAGAGCCGATAAGGGGTAAGAGAGGTCATATTGTCTCCTTTACAGCCGTGGCACTACGCCAGGAAGTCATCAAGCTCTTTCCCTGCCAGTAGGTGCCAGTGGAAGTGGGGAACGGACTGTCCGGCATCGACCCCTACATTGTTGATCAGACGATAACTGGAGATCCCTTCCCGGACAGTGACCTGATGCACCACCTCAACTAAGTTGGCGAGCAAGTGGCTATGCCGGGGGGTAAGCTCTTGGAAAGAAGGGATATGCTCTTTAGATATAAATAACAGATGCCAAGGCGCCTGGGGGTTGATATCCGCGATAACTAACCAATTTTCGTCTTCGTAAAAGACAGTTGCCGGTAGCTCCTTGGCGATGATGCGGCAAAAAAGACATGTAGACATGGCGAACTCCTTTCCCAAACACTAGTACCCCATGTTACGCAAGGCTTGGCGAGCGGTTTCCTGATCGCTGTAAGGTACTGAGTAATCCCCGAAGATCATAACTTGTTCATGGCCTTTGCCTGCCAGGATAACCATATCTCCCGCCTGCGCCAAAGTAATGGCTTCCCTTACAGCCAGGGTTCGGTCGGCCTGGGAAGACCAGTTCCTTTGGTTAGCAGGAATACCCTGCACTATTTCGGCAATAATCGCCTCGGGGTCTTCCTTGTGGGGATCATCGGAAGATAGAATAACTTTATCGGCCAGCGCCGTTGCCACCGCTCCCATAGGAGCTCGTTTACTGCGATCTCGGTCACCGGTACAACCAAAGACGAGAATAATTCGCCCCTTGGTTACCTCGCGAGCCAGTTGCAACAACAGGCGTAAGCTGTCTTCGGTGTGAGCATAATCGACAATTACCTGGAATGGTTGACCCCTATCGATCGGTTCAAAACGTCCCGAAACCCCAGCAAAGCTCGGCAAAGCTTCCACCATGGCAGACAAAGGCAGCCCTAAGACTAACCCCCCACTCAAGGCAGCCAGAGCGTTTTGCACATTAAAGCGGCCCAGTAAAGGGAGGTAAGCATCCCATGAGCTTTCCTCCCAATGAAGGGTAAAACGGCTCCCCCCCTGAGTAATAAGCAAGGTATCTGCCCACAAGTCTGCCTCGGGAGTTATGCCATAGGTCATGAAAGGAACGGCTATCCGTTCGGCAATGATGCTACTGGAAGCATCTTCCTGGTTGAGAACAGCCACTTTGCGACCTTTCACCGGGTGCGCACTCTGTGACGAACCCAACCAGGAAAAGAGCTGGGCTTTGGCATCGAGGTAGCGCTCCATGGTACCATGGTAATCTAAATGTTCGTGAGCTAAGTTGGTAAAAATAACGGTATCGAAGCTGATCCCTGCCATTCTCTTTTGGACTAAAGAGTGGGAGCCAACCTCCATCACTAAATGGCGCTCCCCTACGGTCAGAGCCTGATGCAGCAGCTCTTGTAGTTCACAGGGAGGGCGGGTGGTAAGAGTAGCAGGCAGCACCTTACCGGCAATACGTCCCCCCAAAGAGCCAAGTAAAGCCGATTGATATCCTAAGCAGCGTAGGAGGTGATCTAGCAGTAAACAGGTGCTGGTTTTCCCCTTGGTTCCTGTCACGGCGGTAATATGGATGTGTTCGGAAGGGTAGCCATACATCGCCGCCGCTAAATGACCTATCAAAGGCTGGGTGTGACGCACTACCAGTTGGGGCACCGAAGTTACCACCGGATGTTCCACCATCACCGCAGCCGCTCCTCGGCTGACAGCATCGGCGATATACCTGTGTCCATCAGTTTCATACCCCACGACTGCTACAAACAAAGCACCCTGCTGCACCTGGCGCGAATCTTGGGTGATACTGGTAATAAGTGTATCGGCAGCTCCTAGAATCCGTGCTGCCGGCAGCAGAGCTGCCAAATCCTGGAGCAACATGGAGGTTACAGCGGTTTGCCGCACTCGGGGCAGAACTTCGCGCCGGGGGTAGCCACGGTGCCGCAGTGGGCGCAGGTAGGAACCGCTGCCGGGAGAGGGTTACCACACTCCATACAGAACTTTCCCTCGGTTACCTGTTTGCCACAATGGGGGCAAGTTACCAAGGGTGGCGCGGTGGATAAACCGGCAGTGGGCGCTGCCGGAGTTGGTATGGTAGCGGGCACCGTCGGGGTTGGTGTGGTAGCGGGCGCCGTCGGAGCTGTGGCGCTAGCTGACATAGCTTGTGCCATAACCTGACCCATAACTTGCCCTGCTCCCATAGTAACTCCCAGAGCAGCTCCGCCGCCAGGGTTTTTAGCTGCTTCCCCAATAGCCTCGGCAGCTCTAAACTGGGTATAGCGGTTAAGGTCTCCCATTACTCCCATGGAGGTTCGGGTATCCATAGCCTTTTCTACCTCGGGGGGCAGGGAAATATTTTCAATAAAAAAGTTGGTAAAGGTTAACCCAATATCGGCAATTTGGGACGAAAGCACACCCTTGGTGGCTTCTCCTATTTCACTATAATGCATAGCGATATCTAAAGCAGGAATTTGCGCTTTGGCAATAGCTTCAGAAACAGCGGAGACGGCATGGTTACGCAGGTAGTCATCGATATCGGATACCTTGTACAAGCCATTGGTTCCAATAACTTCGGAGACAAACTTCACCGGATCGTTGACCCGAAAGGCGTAGCCACCAAAAGCTCTGAGGCGCAGCATACCAAAGTCGGCATCTCGCATCATCACCGGATTAGAAGTACCCCATTTGCGGTCGGTAAACTGCATGGTGTTAACAAAATAGACCTCGGCTTTAAAAGGTGAGTTAAAACCATACTTCCAACTTTTAAGCAGGGTAAGCACCGGCATATTTTCGGTGTTCAAATCGTAACGACCGGGAGGAAAGAGATCCGCCAACTGTCCTTCGTTGATAAAAATAGCCACTTGGGTTTCGCGAACAGTAAGTTGAGCTCCCATCATAATTTCTCGGCCTTGGGTATCAAAGCGGTAGACTAAGGTTTCCTTGTCCGGTGTAGACCACTCGATGACATTAATAAACTGCCCCAGAACCCGGTTGATAATTCCACTCATTTATTTCTCCTACCTTTTCTAAATTTACCCCAGGTTAGCTTCGTTGTCTAGGAAGAAAAATCCTGCTTAAATGAGCTTATGGCTTAGGAAAAGGAAAAACTGACAAAGGATTCCTTTTCCACCCACCCGAAATACCTGAAAGAGGTTTGGCTAACAGACTATTTTCTCATTATTCCGCTGTAAGAAAAAAGGGAGGTATAAGCATGATTATTATGAGCGACCGTCTGATTACTGGGGATGGCAAAACAGTGTTAACGAACCAGGCAGTCTACATAGCTGAAGGCAAAATTAGCGAAATAGGGGAGCCGGCAACCTTGCAGGCTAAATATCCCCAGGCAGAGGTCAAGTCCTATCCCGGCTGTACCTTGCTACCTGGTTTCATTGATATGCATGTCCATATAGGCTATGTGTGGGACTCCCCGGCTACCGCTAGCTATAACGACTTTATGCTGGCCTACTACTCCGCCGCCTATGCCCAGCAAGCTTTTGCCCAAGGTGTTACCACCATGCGGGATGTCTCTTCGAAAAAGAACCTTTGCGCTGCCATGCAGCAAGCGGCTCAAGCAGGGTTTATCAACATTCCCCGCATCATTCACACCGATACTGCTCTCTGCTTTACCGGCGGTCACGGCTGGAGCCACAGTGTGGAAGTCAACGGTCCCTGGCAAGTGCGCTCCGCTATCAGGGATGCCATCAAAAGAGGTGCCGATTGGTTGAAACTAATGGCCAGCCACCGTAGCGATCATCCAGAGTATACCCAGGAGGAGCTGGATGCTGCGGTGGATGAATGCCACCGACTGGGCAAAAAAGTAGCAGTTCATGCTGGCACCCAACCTTCCATCCAGATGTGTATCGATGCCGGTTTTGACACCATCGAACACGGTACCTGGCTTACCGTGGAGCAAGCTCGCACCATGCAAGCCAAAGGTTTAGTCTGGGTTCCCACTATTGTAGCTTACAGCTGGACTCACCGGCGTATTCAACAGAGCCTGCAAGAGCAGGGAGTGACCACCGGCTTTTCCGAACACAGCAGCTATTTCGCCAGAGCGACCCAAACATATCGGGATAACTTCCAAGCCCTCTATGAAACCGGGGTTAAAATTGTCACCGGTACCGATGTAGTCTATGCCGGCAGGGAAGTTACCCCCGTAGCTGCCGAAATGCAATATTTTGCCGCTTACGGTATGCCCATGTTGGAGGTTATCCAGGCTGCTACCAAAACCGGCGCCGAAGTTTTGGGGTTAGACAACAGCATTGGCGAAATCGCCCCGGGGAAACAGGCAGATTTGGTTATACTGGAAGGTAACCCTTTACAGGATCCCCAAGCCCTGGAGGCAGTAAAACTGGTGCTCTACGGCGGCAAAACAGTTTACGATAAGAGCTAACCGGCAATAGCACCTAAATCGGCACCGTGGACAACGCCGATGACAAACTCGACGGGAAGGTCAAGGGTGTCCAAGATTAGTAGCTAAATCGCTGCGACTCACCTATAACTAAATAGCTCAAAGCCCGACAGGTCGCTTTCAGACCTGTCGGGCTTTTTTCTTTTTTCATTATACCTGCTAACGCCGCTCTGCTTTTCTAAGCGCCTCATTGAGGTCGCTTAAATGGCCTAGCAGCCTCATGACCTTTTGCTCCCAGGTCGGTTCTGGGGAGATGGCATGCGAAGGATCTTCATTATCTTCTTCATCATCGTTATACTCGGAGGGAAGCCTACCTTCTTCCTTCAGAGAATGCCACATGGTGCCGAAAAATGATGCCAAAACTCCCAGCTCCTTCATATCGGTAACTGCTAAGTCTCGGTTGTGCATGGACAGATAGCCATGTAAAATGGTGCGGGGAATGACCCCACCTACTCTGTCGCTATAGTTGATTACTGCTTGCTCCAGTAACTCCCATTCATCTTCGGTAAAGCGGTAGAGCATAGAACCACCTTCTTCCTTCATATTATTTTTAACCTCAGTGTATCATCTGGTAGGCTATTGTATCATCTTGAGACATTTCCTCGACAAAAACCGACAAAGGATTTCCCTTCCACTTTCCCGAATTACGGAGCAGTTTATCGTACCGGTTTAGCTATAATAACCCGGTACTCGGCTATGTTAAACTTGATAGGACGTGAAAACCAATGACCTCGCTGTGGGAGATCGAACCTCAGATAAGCGGAAACGCCTACACTATTTTAGAGCAACGCTACTTGCATCATACCGACGGACAAATGGCTGAAAAGCCAGCCACCCTGTTTCGCCGGGTGGCGGAATATATTGCTGCTGCCGATGTCAAATTCGGAGCAACCCTCGAGGAAGTTGCCACTTTAGGGGAACGCTTCTATAGCCGTATGGCTTTAATGCAGTTTTTGCCCAACTCCCCCACCTTAATGAACGCCGGACGCCCCGAAGCTCAGCTCTCGGCGTGCTTTGTCATACCGATACCGGACACTATGGAAGGCATCTTCGACGGTTTAAAAGCTGCTGCTTTAATTCACAAATCCGGTGGCGGCACCGGCTTTGATTTTAGTGAGCTCCGCCCCAAAGAGGCTCTAGTACGCTCCACCGGAGGGTTGGCTTCCGGTCCTGTCTCCTTTATGAAAGTGTATAACGCTGCCACCGAAGCGGTGAAACAGGGTGGAGTGCGTCGAGGGGCGAACATGGGGTTGCTGCGGGTGGATCACCCCAATATCCGGGAGTTCATCACCTGCAAGAATGATCCTTTGGAAATAACCAACTTTAATATTTCCGTAGGGCTGACCGATGCCTTTATGGCCGCTCTCACCCACGATGAAGAGTATGACCTTGTCCACGATGGGCAAGTTTACGGTAGGGAGCTTGCCAGCGATATCTGGGAACTGATTATCGATTCTGCTTGGCATAACGGAGAACCGGGAATTATTTTCCTCGACCGTATCAACTCCACCAACCCAGTACCTCACCTGGGGGAGATTAAAGCCACCAACCCCTGTGGCGAACAACCTTTGCTCCCCTACGAATCCTGTAACCTGGGTTCGATTAACTTGGCTTTGATGGTTAGCGGCGAGGGAGAGATGCTCTCTCTAGACTATCGGCTTTTAGGAGAAGTGGTCACCGATGCTGTCCACTTCCTCGACAATGTCATTGAGCGCAATACCTACCCCTTGCCGGAAATTCGGGATGCCACTTTGGCAACCCGAAAGATTGGGTTGGGAGTCATGGGCTTTGCCGACCTCCTCTTCCAATTGGGTATTCCCTATGATAGCGAACAAGGGGTTCAGATAGCTGAAGATATCATGAGCTTTATCCTGAACAAAGCCCGGGAAAGCTCCCAGGAGTTAGCCTTGCAGCGTGGCTCCTTTCCAGCTTGGGAAGGCTCTATTTACAGCACCCAGGGGCTCCCCATGCGTAACGCTACGGTCACCACCATAGCCCCCACCGGCTCCATCTCCATGATAGCCGGTTGCAGTTCCGGTATCGAGCCGGTTTTTGCCTTGGCTTATACGAAAACAGTCTTAGACGGCACCACCCTCACGGAAATTAACCCCTACTTCGCAGCTGCGGCACAAAATGAGGGGTTCTACAGCATGCAACTTATGGAAAGGCTCAACCAGAACGGACGTGTGGGAGAGATGGCTGAACTCCCCGAATGGGTGCGTCGCCTTTTTGTCACTGCCCAGGAAATTTCTCCCGAAGCCCATATCGCTATTCAAACCGCTTTCCAACGCTACACCGATAACGCTGTCTCAAAAACCATTAACTTCGCCTACGCTGCCACTCGGGAGCAGATCGCCTCAGCCTACTTCCTGGCCTATCAGCAAGGGTTAAAAGGGCTCACGGTCTACCGCGACGGCTCCCGGGATGAACAGGTCTACTCCGGAGGAACGGCTGTCCCCACCCTGGCTCCCTCCCGCCAGGAGGCTACCCGCTCCTTCCGCCCTCGCCCCCGCCCGGATGTGACCAAAGGAGAGATTGAAAAATTCGCCATTGGCTGTGGTTCTTTATATGTGATGAGTTCACGGGATGATATTGGTCTTAGCGAAGTTTTTTGCGAGCCGGGAAAGTATGGGGGGTGCGAATCCCAATCTGAAGCCACTGGCAGGCTGATCAGCTATTGTCTACGCTTAGGGCGCACCGCCGAAGAAGTGGAGGAGATAGCTGCCAACATTATCGAACAGCTCCGAGGCATCCGCTGCCCTGCGTGCATCCGGCGCCCCGGCATCACGGTCACCTCCTGCCCCGATGCCATTGCTCGCACCTTACAACGACAATTCCCGGACTTAGATAAATACCTGGAGCGCCGCTCTCCTTCAGCTGGAATTGCCCAGATGCCTTTAGTTGAGCAACTTCCTGTAGATGAACGCCTCTGGCGAGAGCAAGGAGCTAACAACTTACGCCTCTGCCCGGAGTGTGGTCACGAGCTTATCCCGGAAAGCGGGTGCTGGTCTTGCGTCAACTGCGGCTATTCCAAATGCGGCTAAAAAACTGGGGAGACTTTGACGTCTCCCCAGTTTTTAAAAAAGTATATTACACTAAGTAGTGAGCAAACCAAGCCATGGTGCGCTCCCACCTATCCAACTGGTAAGTTGGCTTAACCAAGCCATGATACTGCTCAGGGTAACGCACAAAGACTACTTCCTTGCCCAGGCGCTTAAGAGCGGTGTAGAAAACTTCGCTTTGGTCGATGGGGCAACGAATATCGGCTTCGCCATGGAGCAGCATAATCGGCGTGGTAACTTTACGCACATGGCGGATAGCCGAGCGGCTCATGTAGAGCTCTTCTAAGTCGAAGGCAGCTCCACCCATCAGGGCTTCATCGTAGGCAGCGCCAATATCCGAGTTACCATACAGAGCGTAAATGCTGCTGATGTTGGCGCCTCCTATGGCCGCCTTAAAGCGAGCGGTCTGGGTAACCGTCCAGCAGGTCATATAACCGCCGTAACTCCACCCCATGACCCCCAGCTTGTTGGGATCGGCAATCCCCTTTTCGACTGCCAAGTCCAAACCTGCCATGATATCCCCGAAGTCTCCTCCGCCCCAATCTTTGCAAACCCCTTGGGCAAACTTAGTGCCATAGGAAACGCTGCCCCGGCAGTTAATATAAACCACTGCATAGCCAGCATGAGCCATCATTTGGAATGAAGAGTTAAAGTTGCGGTTGTAGACACCGGTGGGACCGCCGTGGATGTTTAAAATGGTAGGTACCGGTTTACCCTCAAAGCCTTTGGGTTTGATCACAAACCCTTCCACATCCCAGTTGTCCGGTCCTTTAAAATGCAAAGTTTCTGCCGGCAGAAAGAACCCTTCTTCCAGATAGTCTTGGTTGACGGCAGTTAGACGCAGAGCCTCTTTCCCCTCTTGGTAGCAATAAATCTGGGGCATGGTATACTCGTTACTACCGGTATAGACTAAAGTGCCATTTTGGGCAACCGCAAAGTTATCTATGGTAGAGATGGCGCCGCTGCAAAGGTGCTCTTCCTCTCCCAGCTTACCATTGGCTAAGGTGCGGCGGAAAATCTTGCTCCCTGCCCGGTCATCTTTTTGCAGGTAGATAGCTCCACCGCAGGCACTCCAGGTAAGCCCCCGACAGGAGCGATCGAGATCTTCCGTTAAAGAAACAGGAGCCTCCATACCCGGCTGCCACAACCACACCTCGCTGGGAGCAGTCCCTTGAGGGATCTCCGCTCTGGTACCGTTGAAGAGAAGCTGGTCGTCTACAGGAGATAGACGCAAACCATTCACCCTGCCGGAGAATTTAAAGAGTTGCGTAGGTTCTTCTTGGTCTAACCCCAGGGAGAAGACCGTGGTTTCCTGATGTAACTGTTCTAGGTCGAAGTGTTCCTGGGTAAAGATGATCGTATGGTCTTTCCCCCAAGTGAAGCCTCCCAGGCGGAACTCACTATCCTGATACTTCGTAAGCTGCTTGCAACTGCCATCTTGCAAATCTAAAACAAATAGCTGCTGCTTATACTCGTAAGTCATACCTTGACCATCGTTACGGTACTCGAAAGCGGTGATAACCCGCACCGGTGGAGTTCTGCGCCGCTCCCCTTCCGGAGGACGAGCATTAGCCCTGCCTGCTAACTCTTCGGCAGCGCTCTTCCACAGCTTCTCTGGTTCACCAGGGTAGCGAGAATCTTCAATCTTAATTTCCTGACGAGACATGAAAGCAAGATAGCGGTCGTCTTTCGACCATTGCAGAGTGCCACCGGGGCGAACCGTGGTAGTTTGCACCTGAGCCTCACCGCCGCTCCGCTCCAGAATATAAATCTGGGGTTTCGTCCCTCTGCCGGAGACAAAGGCGATGCGCTGGCTATCGTGAGACCAGCTGGGGGAGTTGTCCTTGCCGCTACCGGTAATCCGCTTGGGTTCTGCACCTTCACTGGTAGCCACCCACCAGAGATGGGTTTTGGTTTCATCAGCAGCGAGGTCTGGTTCCCGAAGTTCGTAAATTACCGTGGAGCCATCAGGAGCTAACTGTACCTGCCCAATATTGGCAAGGCGCAAGACATCCTCCGGGGTAAAAGTTTTGGTGGACATGAAACCACTCCTTTTTTAGTATGAGAGAGGCGCCGATGTATCGCCACATGGCGATGTAAATACATACTGGAGGCAAGAGAAGCTGTGCTACGACCTACCCCCCTGGTTGCCGGTGGATTACTGCTGCTGGCTTTAACTATCTTTAGTTATGGTCTACCGGTGGAAATCCGGGAACCTACTGCTGCAGTCGTTCCTACCCTGGTAACTGTAACCGAACCACTAACTCAGCCTACTGAGGCTCCCACCATCCCCTCCCTTCCCTCAACTGTCACCCTGGCTGCAGCCGGTGATGTGATGTTCGATACCTTTATCTATAACTGGATAACCGCCCGGGGGGTAGATTACCCCTGGGAGGATGTGGCGCCTCTTTTCCAAGCGGCCGATATTGCTCTGGTTAATTTTGAAAGCAGTTGTAGCACCCAGGGGACTTCCACTAAGCCCGAAGGCTACGGGTTTCGTTCGCCTCCTCATACCCTGGAAGGGTTGGTTAACGCCGGGATAGATTATGTCAGCTTGGGGAACAACCATGTCCTGGATTATGGCACCGCCGCCTTCGCCGATACTTTGGCACACCTTACTGCCGCAGGCATTGCTCACTCCGGTGCTGGTATGAATTGGCAGGAAGCAGCCGCCGTGACCTTGCTCACCCACCGGGAAATCACCCTGGGGTTTATCAGCTTAAACGCTATTGTCCCTCATGTCGGCTGGATTGCCGGAGAGGAGAGCCCGGGAATTATCCCTTTGCATAGCCCTGCCGACTGGGAAAAGGCGGTAGAGATTGTGGCTGCCGGTAAAGAGCTTTGCGACCTACTGGTAGTTATACCCCACTGGGGGATTGAGTATGCTCCCCGACCCTCTGCCGACCAGCGCGCCCTAGCCTACCGCTTAATTGACGCAGGGGCAGACCTTATCCTTGGCGGACACCCCCATGTGCTGCAAGGGCTGGAATTTTATCGGGAAAAACCGATATTTTACTCCCTGGGTAACTTTATTTTTTTGAAAATGGACGATGATGCCGGCAAGAGTGCTCTCTTTTCTCTGGAGATAGATGCCACAGGGTTTCTCTCTTGCACTTTATATCCTATCTTTATTCAAGACTGTAAAGCCAATTTGCTGGCCGAAGAAAACCCTATGTACGGGGAAATACTCAGCCGCTTTTCTCTGCTTTCGGCTGAATTGGGGACAACGGTGGTAGGCAACCACGTGGTCAAACCTTAGAGCTACCCTCAATGAGACACTCCTGGGCGCGAGCTAGAATAGGCACCTGCATATGAGGGTGGCGGAGAGGGTCTGGTAGCTCTTGGAAAAAGCCTTTGCGCCCGGTGGTATAAATAACTTCGTCGTCTATCCCCAACAAGTGAGCATAGTACAGCTCGCCATATTGGCTGGGTAAGTTAGGCGAAGTGATCTCCAGCAAACAGACCAACCGCAGGGAATACTCGTTGGCGCCTGTCTCTATTTCCAAACCGCGGGTAGCTGCCTCGAAAGGGGATTCGTTAAACTCCAGCACAAACGAAGGAAGTTCGTAACCTTCGCTTCCCTCCCGCCAGACATAGAGCCAACTCCCCTCTATCTCGGCGGCGACAACCACGAAGGTGATATTAACGGTGTCATCGGGTAGATCCTGGGGAAAGAAAACTTGCATGGTGCCAGAATCTCTCTCTGCCATAGCTCTCACTCCTAGCCAAGTTATGGTAGCATAGTCATCCTAGTGTTTACTCTTCCATAACCAAAGGCTATTAT